>CAYQUC010000040.1:0-28070 GCA_964420605.1 uncultured Thioalkalispiraceae bacterium
CCCATTCAGAGGCTGAGTGGCGTTTTTTTTCTAAATCCATCAAGTTAAACTCAGGGCGTTGCATACCTAGCGTTTTGTTACTGATGGGGGCAGTATCGGAATTGGTTGTAGCATCAATGCGAACCAAGGTGCCGGCGGTGCGCCACCATTGTTGGGCATAAAAACCACCAACCCCCGCAGTGATGGCAATGACGATAACGGTGATTATAAATTGACGTTTATTCATTGATAACTCTCTATCTTTTTATTGTTATGTTCCTGCTTGGCCCCATGTCCGTGATATTACGGGCATGGGTGAGGAATGTTGCTTTACAAACTACAGCGTTAAAGACGGTTAGTGAGCTAGCGTGATTTAACTTGATTCAATAGCGCAATAAAGTCATCAGTTGATTTATAACCATACAGCTTTAGATCTTCTAACAACTGCCCTTTGCTATTGAAAAACAAAATAGCAGGTGGTGCAAATATGCCATAGCGTTTCATGGTTGCTTTGGTTTCTTCATTGTATTGGTCGGTAACATCAACTTGTAATGCCATAAAATCTTTATTTAATATACTCATTACAGCCGGTTGATTAAAGGTGGTTTTTTCCATTCGTAAACAGTCTTGACACCAATCCGCATAATAATCAATGATTACGGATTTACCTGCTTGTTTTGCTTCTGCCAGTTTTGCATCAAGCTCATTAAGATTATTCACGCGTTTAAACACCGATTCATGTGCTGTACCACTGACAGGAGCACCAGTACTGACTTGGGTTATTTTTGGTGCAAAAATATCGCTGGGGATTGGGCTTAAGATATCTCGACCACCTAACATTCCACCGATTAACGCTAATATGCCCCAGACTAATAACAGCGTCGCAATACCTTTGCTTAAGACTTTCCAGCCACTGCTACCATCGGGCAGTGGCTGAGTTGCACGCATATAGACCGCCGATATAATAAATAATGCGGCCCAGAAGTATAGTACGGGTGCTTGCGGCACGGCTTGTAATAAATAGATGGCAACGGCGATTAGCATGACACCAAAACCGTATTTAACATCATCCATCCAGGTACCGGCTTTTGGTACTAGGGCACTTGCACCAACACCAAATGCGATTAGGAATACGCCCATCCCCATTGACATGCCAAACATGATAGCAGCACCGAGAACAGGATCTTGCGTTGTCATCGCAATACCAAGCACGGATAGTAATAATGGTGAGGCACAAGCACCTACTATCAAGGAAGATAAGACCCCCATAATGAACACACCAAAATAAGTGCCGCCTTTAAAGGATGAACTTTTTTCTTGCATTCGAGATTGAATCGACGATGGCATTTGAATGTTATAAAGTCCAAACATGGATAGTGCTAATAAAAATAGCAGTCCAGCAAATGTAGCGATGACCCACGGAATTTGAAAATATGCTTGTAGTTGATCGCCAGACTCTCCTGCAATCCAACCTGCAATTATGTACACGACTGAAGTACCCAGAACATAAATAGCGGCTAAAATACCACCTTTTGTTTTTGAAATTTCTTTGTCACCTTGGCCAATAATGATACTGGATAAAATCGGTATCATGGGTAATACGCACGGCGTAAAGGTTAAGCCCAGTCCAATAACAAAAGCCAATAATACGTAACCAATAAAATCAACAAAATTGACTTTGCTTATTGGGCTGTTAGATGTTGTTCCCGAATTGGCACTAGAACTGGTTACGGAGTTTGTTCCTGAATCAGTTGGTATAAATACTTCTGCTTTTGCTGGAGGATAACAAATCCCAAGTGTTTCCGAGCAGCCTTGATAGGTGATTTTGATTTTGGTATCGCGGCTGGGTGCTTTGGTAAACAGTAATGGAACCGTTATCTCAACATCTTTATGATAAACTTTAACGTCACCAAACACCGGATCATTTTTATTATCCGCTTTAGGGAAGATGATTTTGCCAACTTTTACGTCGGGGTTATCACTGGTAAACGTGAAGTTTTTTTGATAAAGATAGGTGCCGTTGGCAACCTTCCAACGTGCAATAAGAGTATTGTTGTTGGTTATTTCTGTACTCAGTTGAAATGCTTGCTCAGCAGTCATCATCTCACTACTAGCCGACGAACTTAATCCGAGTGATTCGGATAAGTTTTGAATGACGGATAAGCCCGAGGTTGTGCTAGATGCGGTATCGGCTTTAGCTAGTGTTATTGTTGCGCGCTGTTTATTCGGTGGATAACAAATGCGGTCATTACAACCTTGTGATTGAGCTACTAATTTAATTTCAGTGATGCCAGGATCTAATTTTGTAATAGGCACATCGATCGACACTTGATGTTTGTAAATTTGAATTGGTCCCAGCGAGCCATCAGGTCTAATGCCTTCTTTGGTTTCACTTTGTGGCATGATGGGTGTACCCAGTTCAATGCCCGGGGTGTCGCTAGTGAATTTAAACTTATCTTTGTACATTAAGTGCTTGTCGATGATTTCCCATGAAATTGTTAGGGTTTTAGCATCTTTAGCCGTGGTGGTAATTTTGTAGGCTTCTTTATAAGGCAGGATTTCATCAGAATCGGCATAAGCTGTTACTGATATAAAGACTAAAATAAATGTGCTTATAAGTAGTAATATTGGGCGTGATAGACAATTGTGGTACAACTTCATATTTTGGTATCCAATGATTCGTTAATCCAATTCAGGTAGTTTGGAACTGCGTTATCGATAGAGACAGCGATAATTTCCGGAAGTTCATAGGGATGGTGCTTTATAATTGCTTGTTTTATATCCTCAAACTTGTCAGAACGTGATTTTATCAATAATAACTGCTCCTGATCACGTTGTAGTTCACCTTGCCACTCATATATAGAAGTGATATTTGGCAATATATTCACACAAGCAGCAAGTTTATTTTGCACTAAAGCCTTGGAAATTTGAATTGCGGCCTCATTATCAGGGCAAGTACAGTAAATAATAGTATAGTTCATGTTCGACCTTAGTAGTGTAAACCCAATAACTTACGTGAGCACGATAGACGATAGCATGAGTAAAGTCCAAAACTTGTTAAAAAGGGCTTAAACAGACAAAAGTAGGATAGATATGCGATTTTTTCAGATTTTGTTTTTAATATTTTTAACTATCCCAATACTGGAAATCTACCTGTTAATTCAGGTTGGTAATCAGGTTGGGGCATTTTACACCGTTCTTTTGGTGGTTGGGACGGCAGTATTGGGCGCTGCATTGATTCGCTCACAAGGGCTGCAAACCTTGCAAAAAATTAAAACATGCTCAAGTAATGGTGAATTGCCGGCAGTTCCCATGGTTGAGGGCTTATTGCTACTGATCGCAGGAGCGTTATTATTAACCCCAGGTTTTTTTACTGATGCTCTTGGTTTTTTGGTAGTCATCCCTATATTAAGGCAACGAATAGCAAAAAATATCATTCGTGTAGGAATGTTTCGGGCAATGAACATGAGTGCCAATGCAAGCGCATCTGGGAATCAATTTTATCCCGGCTCGGATTCCTCTTCGAACTCAAATCAAGGCGCTCATCAGCAATCAACGCTAGAGGGTGAGTACAAAGTTGAGGATGATAAATAGCTATTTAATTTAAGCTTTTAGGGTGGTTTTGAATGCGAATGGCTTGACACTTGTGGCTAGCTAGCTATCATTAGCACTCTCATGCTTCGAGTGCTAATTTAGCTACTTTGAGGCTGTGTTGATTAATAGGTTTGTTGTTTGAAATCTAATTATTTTAAAAACAGTATACTAATATATTGATTTATAATATTTTTCTTATTTATAATTTGGAGATAAAGTGAAATGAAAATCCGTCCATTACATGATCGTGTGATTGTACGTCGTATGGAAGAAGAAACAACTACCGCTGGTGGTATTGTTATCCCTGATTCCGCTACTGAAAAACCATCAGAAGGTGAAATTGTTGCTGCCGGTACTGGCAAAATTAGTGAGAGCGGCGATGTTCGTCCATTAGATGTCAAAGTTGGCGATAAAATTCTGTTTGGTAAATATTCTGGAACAGAAGTTAAAGTGGAAGGTGAAGATTTAATCGTGATGCGTGAAGAAGACATCATGGGTGTGGTTGAAGCTTAATTAAAAGCATCAATATACTACGAAAATCTATCAAAAAAATTTGAGGAAATAGACATGACAGCAAAAGATGTAAAGTTCAGTGAAGACGCACGCCATAAAATGATGGTTGGTGTTAACACATTAGCAAATGCGGTAAAAGTAACATTAGGCCCAAAAGGTCGTAATGTTGTTTTAGACAAAAGCTTCGGCGCACCAACAATTACTAAAGATGGTGTTTCAGTGGCAAAAGAAATTGAACTTGAAGATAAGTTTGAAAACATGGGCGTTCAAATGTTGAAAGAAGTTTCTTCACAAA
Source organism: uncultured Thioalkalispiraceae bacterium (assembly GCA_964420605.1). Classification (GTDB taxonomy): domain Bacteria; phylum Pseudomonadota; class Gammaproteobacteria; order UBA6429; family Thiohalophilaceae; genus CAYQUC01. The sequence continues at coordinate 4,382 of CAYQUC010000040.1, forward strand.
CGTCTGATTTTGCCGGTGACGGTACAACTACTGCAACCGTATTAGCACAGTCTATTTTGACTGAAGGCATGAAAGCCGTTGCTGCTGGTATGAATCCGATGGATTTAAAACGTGGCATCGATAAAGCAACCACAGTCGCCGTTGAAGCACTTAAAAAAGCCTCAAAACCGTGTACTGATGATAAAGCTATTGCTCAAGTAGGCACAATCTCTGCAAACTCTGATGAATCTATTGGTACTATCATTGCCGATGCAATGGGTAAAGTGGGTAAAGAGGGTGTTATCACTGTAGAAGAAGGTACTGGTTTAATTAACGAATTAGACGTTGTTGAAGGTATGCAGTTTGACCGTGGTTATTTATCACCTTACTTCATTAATAACCAAGCGAATATGACGGCTGATTTAGAAGCGCCTTTAATTTTATTGTATGATAAAAAATTATCAAACATTCGCGATTTACTTCCAATTTTGGAAGGTGTTGCTAAAGCCGGTAAACCTTTATTAATCGTTGCTGAAGATATTGAAGGCGAAGCACTAGCAACATTAGTGGTTAATTCAATGCGTGGTATCGTTAAAGTAGCTGCTGTTAAAGCACCTGGTTTTGGTGATCGTCGTAAAGCGATGTTACAAGATTTAGCTATCTTAACTGGCGCAACTGTAATCTCTGAAGAAGTTGGTTTGTCATTAGAAAAAGCAACTATCGACGATTTAGGTCAAGCTAAAAAAATCACTATCACTAAAGAAGAAACAGTGGTGGTTGATGGTGCTGGTCAATCTAAAGACATCGAAGAACGAGTTGCTCAAATTCGTACTCAAATCGAAGAAGCGTCTTCAGATTACGATAAAGAAAAACTTCAAGAACGTGTTGCTAAATTAGCGGGTGGTGTTGCTGTCATTAAAGTTGGCGCAGCAACCGAAGTTGAAATGAAAGAGAAAAAAGCCCGTGTTGAAGATGCTTTGCATGCAACTAGAGCAGCCGTTGAAGAAGGTGTTGTACCTGGTGGTGGTGTAGCATTAATTCGTGTTTTACCTGAATTAAAAGACCTTAAGGGTGCTAATCACGATCAAGACATTGGCATTCAAATTGCGATGCGTGCAATGCAAGAACCAATGCGTCAAATTGTAATGAATGCTGGTGATGAAGCCTCTGTTGTGGTAAATAAAGTTGCTGAAGGTAAGGGCAATTTTGGTTATAACGCAGCAAATGGTGAATACGGCGATATGATTAAAATGGGTATTTTAGATCCAACTAAAGTGACTCGTACTGCACTTCAAAATGCAGCATCAGTTGCGGGTCTTATGATCACTACTGAAGCCATGGTAGCTGAAGCACCTTCGAAAGATGCTGGCGGCGCTGGTGCACCTGATATGGGTGGCATGGGCGGTATGGGTGGTATGGGTGGTATGGGCGGCATGATGTAATTGCTGTTTGACTATCTTAGTTGCTTTCAGTTTATGATAAACATAAAGTGAATAGCCATTAAAAAAGCCTCACTAGAAATAGTGGGGCTTTTTTGTTTTAAGGCTATAATAATAAAGATTATTTATATTTTTTACACCGTTATACAGTTAATTATTAAACTAAACCCTGAATAAGAAAACTTCTAAGGACTAAGTTCTATTTTTTAAGCGAGCACCGAAGTGAGGATATGAAAGGGTTAGAGCCATGGTATTAAGTTGTGATTGTACGTAAATACTTAATTGTAATTAAGGACATCTAATTTTCCTTTTGGATATTTATATTTCGACTTCAGGTTTATTAAGCTAAAAAAATTATGACATAGTGATGAAACTTATATATTAAATTATGATGAAAAATTAATGTTTAAATCCGCAATCCAACAACTGCCTTCTGAATTACAAGAATACGTAGTGCCATTATTAGATGGACTTTTTGTTGACAATAATTTACCGGATTACATCCAGTCAAGCTTGCCTAGAGTTTGGGCCTTAAGTGAATTTGTTTCTCAAAATTGTCGGCGAGATAGAACTTTGCTAAAGGGTTTCATCGACAGTGGTGATCTGCAAAATACCTATCATAATATCGATGATTTTGAACGTCGGTTAAGTCGAATGATGGTCGATGTTAAGACGGAACAACAGTTAATGACTGTATTACGACAGTTTCGCCGTCGCGAAATGATAAGGATAGTATGGCGCGATTTATCCGGTTGGGCTGAGCTAACAGAAGTCTTAAATGATTTATCATTATTAGCGGATTGTTGTATTAATTCAGCGTTAGCAATATTGTATTCCTGGATGTGTGTTGTTGAAGGCATCCCTGAAGATGAGCAAAATAAACAGCAGAGTTTAGTGGTTGTTGGAATGGGGAAACTCGGTGCTTATGAATTAAATTTTTCATCGGACATCGATCTTATATTTGCGTTTGAAAGTGAAGGTGAAACGAATAACAGTAAAATTAGCAATACTGAATTTTTTCAACAACTAGGACGGCAATTAATTCGGGTATTGGATTTGCAAACGGCAGATGGTTTTGTTTTTAGGGTTGATATGCGCTTGCGACCGTTTGGTGACAGTGGCCCATTAGTGATAAATTTTAATGCGATGGAGTATTATTATCAGGCGCATGGAAGAGAATGGGAACGTTATGCTTGGATAAAAGCTAGAGTTGTAGCGGGAAATGAGAATTCTGCAAGCAAAATAAATTCATTGCTCAGTCCTTTTGTTTATCGTCGTTATATTGATTATGGTGTATTCGAATCCTTGCGTGAAATGAAGCAGTTAATCGAGACTCAAAACAAACGTAAAGGCATGGCGGATAATATCAAGCTAGGTATTGGTGGGATTAGAGAAATTGAATTTATCGCACAAGTGTTTCAACTGATTCGCGGTGGCCGTGAGCTTGAATTACAACAACGCTCAATAATGATAATATTGCCATTGCTTTCTGAAAAAGATTACTTACCCGAATATGCAGTGCAGCAATTATTATCAGCTTATGCGTTTTTACGACGACTTGAAAATCGTTTGCAGGCATTTTCTGACCAACAAACCCATAATTTACCAACCGATAATTTGAATAAACTACGTGTCTCAATCAGTATGGGATATGATAATTGGTCTGAATTTGAGCCAGAGTTGACTCTCCATCGGCGTAATGTACATCAGCAATTTGAACAAGTGTTTGTTGCGCCGCAAACTGAACAAGCCAAACAAGATCCATTTGAATTACACGCAGTTTGGTTCAGTCAATTAGACGACCCTGTTTCTGAGCAGCATTTAAATAATGCTGGATATAATAATGTTGTTGAAGTTTTACGGCGTTTAAAAACACTGTTTACTAGTAAGTTAGTCGACTCATTGAGTGATATTGCACGACGACGTTTGAACACATTAATGCCGCTTCTGATTAGTGCTGCAGGACAGTTTGAGAATAGTGATGAAACTTTACTGCGTTTAATTTCGATAGTCGAAAAAATAGTACAACGAAGTGTGTATTTATCGCTATTAATTGAAAATCCGATGGCGTTATCGCAGTTGGTGCAATTGTGCTCTGCGAGCCCATGGATTACGAATTACTTGGCAAAGCATCCGATTTTACTCGATGAATTAATTGACCCGCGAAGTTTATTAACCTTACCCGATAAAGCGATGTTGGCCAGTGACTTACATCAAGCGTTATTAAAACAAGATCGATCTGATTTAGAGCAATCGATGAATATTTTGCGGCATTTTAAGCAAAGTAATGAATTGCGAGTCGCCGCAGCTGATATCAGTAATGCCATGACATTAATGCAGGTAAGTGATTTTTTAAGTTGGATAGCCGATGTAATACTCGACATGGCATTTGAAATCGCTTGGTTAGAAATGGTAGCAAAATACGGTCATCCTCGCTGTTCGTCCGATGGCCAGTTATGCGAACGCGGTTTTGCGATAATTGCTTATGGCAAGTTAGGCGGGTTGGAACTGGGTTATGGTTCTGATTTGGATTTGGTGTTTTTGCACGGAGGTGAAAAAGATTCGTTATTAATTAATGGACAACAGTCACTGACGTTGGCTGAGTTTTTTGTGCGCTTAGGACAACGGATCATTCATTTAATAACGGTACCAACCGTTGCGGGTATGGCCTATGAGGTTGATATGAGACTTAGGCCTAATGGCGCTAGTGGCTTTTTAGTTAGTAGTATCAGCGCTTATTCGGATTATCAGCTTAAAAAAGCCTGGACCTGGGAGCATCAGGCTTTAGTACGTGCTCGGGTGGTGTGCGGCGATTCTTTGATTATAAAGCAATTTAATTCTGTTAGGCGCACTGTATTGAGCCAAACACGCGAGCTTTCGACATTAAAACAGCAAGTTCAAGAGATGCGCAACAAAATGAAACAAAATTTGCGATTAAAAGCGCATCAGTTTGATTTAAAACTCGGTTCGGGAGGTATCGCTGACATCGAATTTATGGTGCAATACGGGGTTCTGGCTTGGTCCAATAGCTACCCAACACAGCTATTGGCATATACTGATAATATACGGTTATTAAAAGAATTTGCGCTAGTAGGGATTATTTCAGAGTCTGACAATATGCTACTAAGTAATGCTTATATAACCTATCGACAACGGCTACACCAATGTCGGTTACAAGGGTTATCCGCTGTGATTGCTGATTCAGAATATCGGGATTTAAGAGCGGGAGTCACTAAAATGTGGCACGACTGGTTTAAATCTGAATAATTTAATGATTTGAGTTTTTTATAAGATTCTAGAAATTTGGAGTAGAAAGATATGTCCATGTCGGACCGTGATGGTGTAATTTGGTTTGATGGTGAAATGGTTCCTTGGCGTGAAGCACAGGTACATGTATTAACACATACCCTGCATTATGGTTTGGGTGTGTTTGAAGGGGTTCGTGCCTACGAGGCAGAACAAGGCACTGCAATTTTTCGGTTACATGCTCATACCGATCGTCTGTTTGATTCAGCCAAAATTTTGGGCATGAATATTCCGTTTGATAAACAAACATTGCTTGATGCTCAAACCGCTGTCGTTCGTGAAAATGGTTTAAAATCAGCCTATTTAAGACCAATGTGTTTTTATGGTTCCGAAGGTATGGGTATTCGTGCCGATAATTTAAAAGTACATACCATTGTTGCTGCTTGGGAATGGGGCAGTTATCTCGGTGAAGATGGCATGACCAAGGGCATCCGTATTAAAACCTCGTCGTTGACTCGTCATCATGTGAATATTAGCATGTGCAAAGCGAAAGCGAATGGGCATTATATTAATTCTATTTTGGCACTGCAGGAAGCGATGCAAGATGGATATGATGAAGCATTGTTATTGGATGTTGAAGGTTTTGTGGCTGAAGGTAGTGGTGAAAATATCTTTATTATCAAAAATGACGTGATTTATACGCCTGAATTAACATCGGCTTTAGCCGGAATTACGCGTGAGACCATTAATTTTTTAGCTGACGATCTCGGTTATCAAGTAAAAGAAAAGCGCATTACACGTGATGAAGTGTATGTTTGTGATGAAGCTTTTTTTACTGGCACAGCTGCTGAAGTGACCCCCATTCGGGAATTGGATAATCGTACAATCGGTAATGGTGGTCGTGGCCCCATAACAGAAAAAATTCAAAGTCGATATTTTGATCTTGTTCATGGTCGATTAGATAAATATCAAGATTGGTTAGATTATATTAAATAACTTTTAACGGTAAAGACAAGCACGTAAAGACTGTCGGTTGGTTTTACACAATACTTGCTGTCCTGAGAAATCTTGGTGCTTTAAATTAACATTATAAAGAAATAGGTAAATTTGATGGCAAACAATAAAGTAAATTTAAAAACAGCAAATGCTGAAAAAAAATATCAAGTAACGAGTAAAGATTTGCCATTACATTGTCCTATGGACAATATGACTGCCTGGGATTCACACCCACGAGTTTTTTTGCCTATTGAAGAAAGCGGAAAAGCCAAGTGTCCCTATTGTGGCGCTGAGTTTGAATTAAAAGATTAATTATTATTGATAAAAACATATGAACATAGAAATACCAAAATTTACTGAGTCGAAAATTCTGGTTTTGGGGGATGTCATGCTGGATCGATATTGGCATGGTAATACCTCTCGAATCTCACCTGAAGCACCTGTACCGGTAGTGCATGTCGCCGGCGCAGAAGAGCGTGCAGGTGGTGCGGGCAATGTTGCTATTAATATAGCAAGCTTGGGTGCACAAATTATTTTGCAAGGTTATATCGGAGAAGATGAAGCCGGCCAGGTATTGACAGAGTTGTTAACAAACAAAAATGTTACTTGTGAATTAATATCATTAAATGATACACCGACTGTCACGAAACTTCGGGTAATTAGCCGACAACAGCAATTAATACGCCTTGATTTCGAAGATGGCTTTGATAACAATCAAGCTCACAATTTGGAAAAGAAATTTACTGAAGCGTTAGATAATGTCGGTGCGGTGGTTCTGTCAGATTACGGCAAAGGCACATTACGAAATAGTCAGACCTTGATATCGATTGCGCGTAAAAAATCAATTGCAGTATTGGTTGATCCAAAAGGTGATGATTTTGAACCTTATCGCGGTGCAACAATCATTACTCCTAACTTGTCTGAGTTTGAAGCCGTCGTCGGAAAATGTCATAACGAACAAGAAATTGTTGAAAAAGCTGAAAAATTAATAAAAGATTTCGAGCTAGATGCCTTACTTGTAACACGTAGTGAGCAAGGTATGAGTTTAATTCAAAAAGACAAACCTGCGTTTCATTTACCAACTCGAGCACAAGAAGTTTTTGATGTTACCGGTGCGGGCGATACCGTTATCTCGATTTTGGCCGCGAGTATTGCAACCGGACAATCTTTAGAGCAAGCGATGGCACTGTCGAATTTGGGTGCCGGGGTTGTGGTTAGTAAACTTGGAACAGCTGCTGTGACAGTTCCTGAGTTAATGCAAGCGAAGCATACTATCGAAGGTGTTGCGCGTGGTGTCGTTAGCACGCAAGCACTAGAAGACTTATTAGTTAATGCAAAACAGTTAGGTGAAAAAATTGTTTTTACAAATGGGTGTTTTGACATTTTACATCCTGGACATGTAACGTATTTACAACAAGCAAGACAACTCGGTGACCGATTAGTTGTAGCAGTAAATGATGATGATTCTGTAAAAAGATTAAAAGGTGATGATCGACCAATTAATACCGTGCAACGGCGAATGTCCGTATTAGCCGCATTAGAATGTATTGATTGGGTAATTCCTTTTAGTGAAGACACTCCTGTTGAAGTCATCAAAAAAGTAAAACCGTCCATTATAGTCAAAGGTGGTGATTACACGCCAGAGCAAGTGGTTGGTGCTGACATAGTGAAAGAATACGGTGGTGAGGTTAAAATATTAAACTTTGTTGATGGTCATTCTACAACGGATATCATTAATAGAATTCTAGATAATTAAAGTTGAAGAAATTGAAATCTAGAAAATAGAAAATATATAGAATTAAAACCAGAAAAATTAAATTCCGGTTTGTAATAGCTAAAATTAAACAACTTAATAACGAGAATATTCATGATAATAGTAACAGGTGGTGCAGGTTTTATTGGAAGTAATATTGTCAAAACCTTGAATGAACGCGGTCGAACCGACGTAGTGGTGGTCGATAATTTAAAAAGTGGTATTAAATTTAAAAATATTGCCGATTGTGAAATTATGGATTATCTGGATAAAGACGATTTTATTCAACGCATCAAGGATAATAAAAAGTTTAGTGAAAAGGTCGAAGCCATTTTTCACGAAGGTGCCTGTTCAAGTACAACTGAATGGGACGGAAAATTCATGATGGAAAATAATTATGAATATTCTAAGCACATACTACATTACTGTATGGAGCACAATATTTCCTATCTCTATGCTTCCTCAGCGTCAGTGTATGGTTCTGGTACCGTATTTAAAGAACAACGAGACCATGAAGAACCGTTAAATGTTTATGGCTATTCCAAATTTTTATTTGATCAATACGTGCGTCGTTATTTAGGTAAAACAAAAAATCAAATAGTTGGGTTTCGCTACTTTAATGTTTATGGACCACGTGAGCAACATAAAGGCACCATGTCGAGTGTTGCATTTCATGTCAATAATCAAATTAAAGATAATGGTGTCGCTAAATTATTTGAAGGCTATGAAGGATACGGCAATGGTGAACAAAGTCGTGATTTTGTTTATGTTGGTGATGCTGTAAAAGTTAATTTATGGTTTATGGATAATCCTGATAAATCGGGTATTTTTAATTTGGGAACGGGAAACAGCCAACCATTTAATGACATAGCCAATGCAGTAATTAAATATCACGATAAAGGTAAAATTGAATACATCCCATTCCCGGATCATTTAAAAGGTGTTTATCAAAGTTTTACTGAAGCCGATATCTCTGCATTACGAGATGCTGGATATAAAGACGATTTTAATTCGGTCGAGCAGGGTGTACAAAAATACATGGAATGGTTACACCGATAAGGTCAACTAAGTTTTTTACGGGTCATTATACAATTTGTAAATGCTTACTTTAATACAGTTAAATTTTGAATAATATTAAATCAAAACACATTCTGGTTGTCGGACCTGCTTGGGTTGGTGACATGGTAATGGCACAGAGCTTATTTATAGCCTTAAAAAAACAAGACCAAAATGTCACTATTGATGTTTTGGCTCCTGATTGGTCGATTGGCTTAATCGAAAGAATGCCTGAAGTATCAAGAGCCATTAGTTTATCGGTGCAACACGGTAAACTTGCTTTAAAACTACGGTATCAGACTGGTGTAACGCTACGTGATTCTAATTACGATCAAGCTATAATTACCCCTCGATCCTTAAAAGCGGCGCTGCTTCCTTTTTTTTCAAAAATACCGCAGCGAACGGGATATCGTGGTGAGTATCGTTATGGGCTCATTAATGATATTCGACCGTTAGATAAAACGTTGTTAACAAAAACAGTTCAACGTTATGTGTTTTTAGGTAATGAGTTAAAAAATAATAAATCCCTACCTGAAATACAGTATCCTAAACTTAATACAAAGCCATCGGAAGTTAAGAATTTATTAGAAAATCTTGGTTTAACTTTAAATAAACCCATCATTGCTTTATTGCCTGGTGCCGAATACGGTCCATCAAAACAATGGCCTATTCATTATTATAAAGAACTAGCACTTAAAGTTACCGAGATGGGATTTCAAGTCTGGGTATTAGGTTCGAATAAAGATAAAGCATCCGGTAATCAAATTATTGATACTAATTGTAGTGACCATTTTAACCTTTGTGGTAAAACCGAATTAGTCAATGTAGTTGATTTATTATCAGTATCTAAAATTGCGATTACCAATGACTCTGGATTAATGCATGTTGCCTGTGCAACTGATGTTAAGGTAATTGCATTGTATGGATCATCGAGCCCTGATTATACTCCGCCATTGCATGATAGTGCTGTTGTACTGTATAAAAATTTAAATTGTAGTCCGTGTTTTAAACGACACTGTCAGTTTAAGCATACTAATTGCTTGAATGATATAACCGTAGATGAAGTGTTAACACACATTCGATAATATTAGTAGGTGACAAGATGGCTACAATATCCATTATTATTTTAACTAAAAACGAACAAGACAATATTGTAGCGTGTATTGAGTCTGCAAAATGGGCAACTGAAATAATCGTGTATGATAGTGACAGCACTGATGATACGGGGAAGTTAGCCAAAGACTTGGGCGCAAAAGTTGTCATTGATCCGCTTTGGGAAGGTTATGGTACGCAACGAATTAAAGCTCAGAAACACGCAACTTGTGACTGGGTGTTAATGCTCGATGCCGATGAAATAATTACTGAAGCACTTCAAACTGAAATTCAGAATAAATTAAACATTAATGATAGCTCAGTCGTTTACGCCATTCCACGACTATCGTTTTGTTTTGGTCGATTTATACGACACAGTGGCTGGTATCCAGATTACGTTTATCGGTTATATTCCCGTGATAAAACCCAGTATAACGATGCTATGGTGCATGAAAAACTGGCAATACCCAGTGATATGACCATAGAAAAATGTAAAGGTAATTTATTGCATTATACTTATAAAGATATGAATCATTATTTAGTTAAGTCAGCGCATTATGCCGCTATCTGGGCTACAGATAAAAAGTTAGCGGGCAAAAAAACAAATCTTACCACAGCCGTATTACACGGTATTGGTTGTTTTATAAAAATGTATTTATTACGATTAGGTTTTCTTGATGGTAAACAAGGATTTTTATTGGCTCTATTATCAGCACACTCAACTTTTGTAAAATATGCTGACTTATGGTCTTCGCAGTTCGTGACTAAAAAATAATTTGTGTCAAAGTGTATTTTATTCGAATGCACTTCTATTTTCTATTCCAAAAAAGCACTATATTAGTGTGTTTTTAGTTTAAACGATAGCTTTAACGTATCTACCTGCAACTCACGTTGTTATTTTATGAGTTGTAAACGTTTTAGCATTCCACTTTTCGTTTCCTTATTTATTCTTCATATTTCTTTTCTTTATTTTGTTTTACGGTTAGCTGTATTTAACGAACAGTTTTCCCTATATCACTAATATTTTATTAATCTATAATTTGTAGCTACTTTCATCTGCAAAACCAGTAATTCTTGACTACGCTATCTAATAGTTAGATTAAATAATAATATTAATTCGATAATACGGTCGTGAGCAGTGATTTCTGAGGGAGTATTTTTGGAAATGAATCAACACCTACAAATAAACATTGATTTAGATAGTATTCACACTATTTGTATTAATTGTTGTGGCTTAGTTGGAGATGTTTTTATCCGAGTTCCTGTTATTGAGGCATTAAAATCTAAATTTAAAAATGCAAAAATAATCACTATTGTTGATCCTCGTGCTTATACTGTATTAGAAAATCAACCGTGCATTGATGAAATTATAATTTACAATCGAGATAAAATACCTCGGTTTAAGTATATTAGTAATTTTTTAAAAACAATAATGACGCTGCGACAATATAACATTGATTTAGTTGTTGATTTATATTCAGGTGGAACGTCAGCACTAATATCAAAATTAATATGTAAACGTTATAGACTTGGTTTTGCCAATACTAAAAGATTACGCAAGGCGAATAATATCTTAGTTGAGTCTCCCAGTTTTTGTGGTCAATGGAGCCAGGAGTTTGGAAAAATGTTGGCTCCACTTGGAATAAAGCATAGCGAAGTGAGAAAAGGTGCAAGTTATTATTGCAATGTTGACAATATAAATGCTGCAAAAAAATACATTAATAATTGTAATGATAAGTACATAACGTTAAATCTCGGTACTGGTGATGTGCGAAAAAATTGGCCAGTAGAGAATTATGTAAGCTTAATGTTGCGCTTAAATATAAAATACGGTTTTGTGCCACTTGTTGTCACTAATCCTGGAATGGAACATTTAGCAAAGCAATTTGAAGAACAATACCAGAAACACGCTACTGTTATTCGTTTACCACTTTTGAGTTTAAATGAAGTTGGTGCTTTTATGATGATGAGTGACTTTGTTATTACCGGAGATACATCGTTGATGCACGTGAGTTTTGGATTAAAACGTCCAACATTGGTGTTATTTACCCATACTGTGCCAGAGTGGCACTTAGCTGAAGATTGCGCCTGTGAAGCATGTTTTACACCCGATGAAACCAATATAAATCATTGTGGTGTGCCCTGGGGGAAAAATGATTTAGATATTAATTATGTCTACGGTCAGTTTGAATCACTTAAACGAAAAATATCGGTTTCTACGACAATATCGCCTGTATCTTGTCACAGACCTGCTCTAAATTAATCTTAGACATATCATCTGCATCTTCAATTGAAGGTGAAAACGCCATTAAGTTATTATTCGAATTCAATGTTTTCCAGCGAGTGGCGGTAGCTGAACGACGGTTTGGATAAAAACCTGCGGTTGCTATGTCTAAAGCACCCGCAATGTGTAGTGGACCGGTGGAGCCACTGATGAAAAAATCAGCAATTGCTATGTGTTTAGTGAACTCAAGTAATCCTTTGTTGGAAATATAACGAATATAATTAGTAGTTTTTAGTAGGCTTATAACCTCTGTTACAGTGTTAGAGTCTTCGGGGCCTTCGCATAAAACAAATATGGCTTGTAAGTTACAGGCTAATAAATTAATTAAATCAGCATATTTGTGTGGCGGTAGATTATTAGCTGAACCACCTGAACCAACGTGTACAAAAATAAGTTTATTTGATTTTGCTATATTATTTTTATCACAAAATAATTGTTTTGTATCCAAAACAGTTTTCTTTTGAAATTTAATTAATGGCGTATTACTAACGCCATTAAATTTAATATTATTTTGTTCCAAATAATATTTTATTAAATCCAGATTATATTCAAATTCGGGCTTTAGTGATAGTGATCGTCGTTGGCGTAGACGATGAGTATAAAATAACTGATCAACTTTTGTTGCCGGTGATACTCTAAATGGGATTTTAGAAAATAATAAGCCAATGGCAAGTGTCGCTGTAGTAAATAAACTAATTGATACGTCAATATTAATGGGTTTTAGTATTTTAATGGTATTTTTTATTGTGGTGATTGCTGAGTTAGAACGGGGGATTGTAATGACTTCATCTATATAGTCACATAACTCGGCTATGGGTTTAGTATACTCCTGTGTTAACGCGATTATTTTAGCATTAGGTAGCGTTCTTTTTATTAATTCAAAACTTGGAAGCGACAATACAAAATCCCCGAGTTTATCGGTTCTACAAATTAAAATGCATTTTGGTGCTGTTTTAGAGCTGTTCTGTTGATTGTCTTTCATGGAATTAATCATTATGACTATATTATATTTATTTCTATTGTACATTTAATCTTATTGCAAATCACAGTATTTAAACTTAATATATTATTTTAATAGCCACATTATAGTGAAATTATCTTGAATATATTAGTGTTATGTTTATCACCCGGAAAAGGCGGATTAGAGCTATATGCTCGCCGTTCAACAGAAATTGTTAATGAACTAGGGCATCAGTGTGTCACTGTGAGTAATAGTGATTCTACTGTTTTCAGCTCAAACAACGATTCAAACAATAATCTTTGTTATTCACTCAATGTGTCTTTTCATTTGCTACCATTATATTCGGCGGTGAAACTAGCTCGAATAATTGATTCTAAAGAAATTGATGTTGTCCATATTCACTGGAGTCGGGATTTTAACCTTGCTGTGTTTGCAAAATTATTAAGTTCACGCAATGTTAAATTAATTTATACACGGCATATGGCCATCACTCGTCATAAAGATGATATTTACCATAATTTTTTATACCGGCATGTTGATCGTTTTGTGGTGATCACCAAACAATTAATGACCGAAGCAACTGAGTTTCTACCATTAACTAGCTCAAAAATTAAATTACTTTATCATGGACTTCATAAGCCGGAATCAAAATTGCTCAATTGCCAACAATTTAAATTACGGTCTAATGCAAAACCGATTTTACATGTAGCTATATTTAGTCGTATAGAAGAGGGTAAAGGGCAACATTTATTAGTCGAAGCGGTTAATAGACTGAGTAATAAAAATAAAGAAATCCATGTAACTGTAATTGGTCATGTTATGGATCAAACGTATTTTAAAGAATTACAGAAATCCATTAGCAATTACAATTTAACTGAGCAATTCCACTATCATCAATTTCTGGATAAAGCCGCATCGTATATGAGCTGTTTTGATGCAGTTGTATTGACCACTTATGCTGAAACTTTTGGTTTAGTATTAATTGAAGCCATGCAATCCGGAGTGGCAGTGATAGGCAGTAATGCGGGCGGCGTTCCTGAAATTATAACTGATAAAGTTACCGGGCTATTATTTGAGTCAAAAGATGTAGAGTCGTTATCGAAAAAAATTGAATATTATTATGATAATCCTGATTTACGAAAAGAGATTGCAATTCAAGGACAGCGCTTTGTTGAGCTTAATTTTTCAGAAGAACATCATAAAAAAGAATTAAATGAGATATTGGAGGGGCTTTAAATTATATTCAACGTTTAGCTTCATGCTCAACTTAGCTATCCGGATTTGGCCTTATTGTTTTAATGTTGTTATCGCTACAAAATAAGTCCAATTTCTGTTTTACATCATTGAACGTAATTCTATCCATCGTTCCTGGATCGCGAACACGTGTACCCCAGGCAACCTCGTCCACCTTTTTACCGTATTTCGCCAATACGGCTTCATGGTATTTGCTAACAGTGTAGCGTTCACTGAGATACGGTTGAGCGCGTTTTGGATTTGTGGTGGCATATAGCCCAATAACGGGTAAATTTACTGCTGTTGCAATGTGTGCTGGTCCTGAGTCAGGACTCAATAACAGTTTAGCGCGTGACAGAATGGCACATAATTGTTTTAAGTTTGTTTCACCGATTAAGTTCATAATCTTAACGTTGGCATTATTCGTTATTTCTTCACCATAGTTTTTTTCTATTTCGGAGGGGCCACCGGTTAACACAATAGTAAAACCATAATGTGCATGAGCATAATCTGCAATTTCAGCATAGTTTTTAGTATTCCAGTTTCGATATGCCATACTGGAACACGGGCTGATAATAAAAATGTTATTATTTGGTAATTGTTGCTTGGCATACTGCCGTGCTTCTGGCGGTATAGGCAAGTCCCATTCCATCACTCGATCGGCTAAACCCAGTGTTTCAATAAAATTGAAAAAATTATCAATAACGTGCCCTGAACGAGATTTTTGTAGTTTATGATTAGTAAATAACCATTGTAGGTCTTTTGCTGAAGCTCGATCGAATCCAAGTTTTATCTTGGCTGGGATGAATAAACTCGCGACACTGGCTCTTAATGACATTTGCATGTGTAATAGTACGTCAAAGGATTTATCTTTAAAAATTCTTTGTAAGGAAATCATGGCCGAAAATCCTTTTGATTTATCAAATATGATAAACTTAATATTTGGGATATCGCATACTAGAGTATATTCGAGTTTTCCGATAACCCAGGTAATGTCAGTGTTTGGCCAAAATTTTTGTATGGTACGCACCACTGGTAGCATATGGCATATGTCACCCACGGCTGACAAGCGAAGAATACATATACTATCGGGTTGCGCTAGTTGTGATTTTAAAGGTAATTTCATTAGTTATGGCTGTAAAAATAAATCAATCTGAGAATCAAATAATCCAATATGATGATTCGATTTTCCCTGATCCTGATAATATCAGTTTTGACCCGATAGTTTTACAAAAACTTGAGCTTATTACCGGTAGTGCAAGTGGCCGGGGGACGGCCTATTATTTATTAGTGTCGGGAGTTGAGCTGGTATTACGCAAATATCGCCGCGGTGGACTAATTTCAAAAATATTGAAAAATAAGTATTTTTGGAGCGGTTTACAGCGAACTCGCCCGTGTCAAGAGTGGAATTTATTAAGTGATATGTTAAAATTGGGCTTACCCGTTCCTAGCCCGATTTCATACCGTGTTAGAAAGTTCAAACTGGTCTTTACATTTTTTTATGATGCGGACTTTATAATGACGCGAATCAAGAATGCAAATTCTTTATCTTCATTATTAATTGCAAGTGAATTGGACAATAAAACCTGGGAGAAAATTGGAATTACAATTCGACGATTTCATAACCATGGTATTAATCACGCGGATCTTAATGCTCATAATATAATGATTGATGAGATGAATCAGGTATGGTTAATTGATTTCGATAAAGGTCGTAAAATGTTGCCCGCTATATCGTGGCAAAAATTAAACATAGCAAGATTAAAACGTTCGCTTTTAAAGTTAAATCAAATCGAGACTTCATTTCATTACTCCACTAAAAATTGGCAGGCATTACTTCGAGGTTATCAATCTGTTAAACATTAAATTTATTCCAGTATTATAAGTTTATTTTGGCGTTATAATTTTTTCAATTTCAGTTAAGTAGCTGTGTAACACGCTATTTTCCTGCTCCTGTACTACCTTACTGGCTGACTCAGATAGCTGGGTTACCCGTTTGCTATTAGTCAATAATTGCTCGAAACTGTTATAGAGTTCTGCTTTATTTTTAACCTGGATAGCGGCATTATTTTCAAGTAGTAATTTACTTTCATCTTTAAAATTAAACATGTGTTGTCCAAAAATAATAGCCTTAGCTAATTGAGCGGGTTCAATAATATTTTGACCGCCATGTGATATTAATGAACCGCCGATAAATATAAATTTTGCATCAATCATAAATTGCTTTAATTCTCCAACTGTATCAGCAATATAGACTTGAGTTGTAGTTGTAATCGCGTGGTTTTTGCTGCGTATTGATATATGTTCGGTTAGATTTTTTAATTGCTGTAAAATTGATGAAGCACGCTCTGGATGTCGCGGCACGATAACGAGCATTTCATTGGTTACTATTTTATTTTTTATTAACTCCATCCAGAGAGTTGTTAACTGCAATTCTTCGTCTTGGTGAGTTGACGCAGCCAAGACATAAGGTCGTCCAACAGGTATTGCTATTAATTTTTGATCGTTATTGCTTGATAACTTAATATTGCCCATTAGTTTTATTTTTGAGTCTAGTGCGCCTAGCTTTAAATAGCTCTGATAATCTTCTGTTGAACGCGCTAGTATTAAGGTTACGTTTTTTAATGTATGTTTATATAACTGTAATATCCAGGGTTTTGCCGATGTAGTTCGGTGAGATAAACGGGCGTTAATAATTATAATTGGTATGTTTTTCTGATGACTGTAATGAAATAAATTAGGCCATAATTCAGTTTCGACGATTAAAATACAGCGGGGTTGAAAGGCTAATATTATTTTTTGTACAGCCCATTTCCAATCTATCGGCATGTAATAATGATTAACCATTGGTAACGAAGCCATTTGATTTTTGACTATCTCTGCACCGGTATTGGTATTGCTGGTAATATTAATTTGAATATCTGGGTGGCGTTTAATTAATTGTTGAATCAACGGTATGACAGCAATTACTTCGCCAACGGAAGCTGCATGGATCCAAACCGGAGATGTTTGATTAGTTACGTTTTTAAATGTTGATATGCAAAATCGTTGCGTTAAATATCGATAATCCTTATATTTTATAGCGCGAACAATTGTATAGATAACAATTATTGGGGTTAGCATTAAAATTAATAATTTGTATCGCCACATTTTAGTCTGTCTTTTTTTTCACTGTGGTCACATTAACTTAGAATAAATAAGCTAAAAAGTAAGCAGTGTATACGGTTAAGTAATGTTACTATCTATCGGATCTGAAATCGGTATAGCTTACTAAAGACTCGCTATTCGCCATCCATGGTCGCTCGACTGCTTTTTCCCTGAAACAGACGGTTTTTAGTAGGCTATGCCGATTCCATGTCCTCGCATTTGTGCACGCTAAAAAATTAACGTGACAGCAATATTTTATTTTATTTTGTTTTATTTTTTATCGCATAAACATCGGCTTCACCGGCTGGCCGTGTTTTAAACCGTCGGTGAGCCCAAAAATATTGTTCTGGTGCTTTATTAATGGCATTCGCTATTAATTGATTTAGACGGGTGGCATCTGCCACATCACTACCCGATGGAAAATTATCTAACTCGGGTAAAATATCGAGTTGATACCCTTTATTGTTGGGTAAACGTCGATAGAAATACGGTACAAGAGCTGCCCCTGTAATTTTTGCAATTCGTGAGGCTGTTGTTAACGTGATTGTTTCTACCCCCATGAACGGCGCAAAGACACTTTGTTTCATTCCAAAATCTTGATCCACTGCATACCAGGTTACTTGATTTTCATTTAAGCCTTTTATCATGTTACGCAGTTCATAGGTCTGTACCATTTTTGTAGCCCAGCGTTTTCGGGAACGTTGTAAAAATTCTTCAAACAGAGGGTTATGGGCTTTTTTATAAACGACAATTAACGGTTGTTGTAAGGTCATCAGCGTGCCACCAATTTCCATCGATGTCATGTGCGCTGTAAATAAAATAACTCCTTTTTGTTTCTTAAGTGCAGAGTGAATATTCTCTAAGCCCGTAACATGCGATAATGCTAGTAATTTTTTTCTGGAGCCCCACCAACTATAAGCCGTTTCAACAATGCCAATGCCTGCGGATCGAAATGCCGCTTTAACTAGTAATTCTTGTTCAGTAGCTGATAATTTTGGAAAGCATAATTGAATATTCACTCGGGTAATGTGTGTTCTTTTGCTTATCAGGTGGTAAGCTATAAGTCCAAGAAAACGGCCTATTTTTAATAATACGGAATACGGTAAAAATGAAAACAATCTCAAAATAGAGAGGCCAAACCAAGTTAACC
Source organism: uncultured Thioalkalispiraceae bacterium (assembly GCA_964420605.1). GTDB lineage: Bacteria > Pseudomonadota > Gammaproteobacteria > UBA6429 > Thiohalophilaceae > CAYQUC01. Next base: position 22,718 of record CAYQUC010000040.1, read on the forward strand.
AAAATTTTGGATGACTGTAGTTTAAAAACCAGAATGCGGTGTTGTTCAGAGACATAAATAATAATTTTGTATTAAATTAAGGTAATTATACAGTTTAGTGTACCTAGGAATAGTGTTTGTAACAACTTACGATGCTATAAAAAGCTTATTGAACTAAATTAGACAACCTTAGTGTTGCATAAGGCTTTAAAATTTCTATTATCGATTTTATAACAATTGCAAAAAGAACCCGATTCAATACTCGTGTTTAAGCTAGATGACTTGCTTACGCAAAGCTCAGGTTAGCTAATTAGTTTAGTAATTGTTTTAAAATGCGGGTGCTTTGAATCTCGACACCACTCAAACATAAGAGACTCATAATTACTGATAATAATACCTTGATTGGCCATTCGAGCAAGCGCATTTTGATGATGATTTTTATATCGAGAACATACCGCATCTTCAATGACAAATACGGTTTTATCGTGTGCGAGTAGTTCTAGCGCGGTTTGCAAGACACAAACATGGCTTTCCATTCCTACAATTATTATTTGGTTACGATCTTCTTCGAGAGTGTTAAAGAAGCTTGTTGCTTGGCAACAGGAAAAGCTGGTTTTTTCAATAATGGCTGGGTTGTTCGGAGCTTTATCTAAAATGGCTCTATCGGTATGACCTAAGCCGTTAGGATATTGCTCGGTTATTTGTGATGGAATGTCTAATATTAACGCCATCTCTTGGATGGCGTTAATATTATTGATGACAGAACTAGTGACATTGGTCGGTATTGCTGGAATCAGTTTTTGTTGTACATCAATGATCAATAATTGAGATTGTGATGCGATTGATAAACCATTTGATTCCATAAGATCCACTCTTAATTTTTTAACCAGGCGCTGACCTTAGTTACATCAGAGTCGACCAGTGTGCCGGTGGCTAGACGTAACCGCAATGTCTCTATGATATATTCATAACGTGATTTAGCATAGTTACGTTGAGCCCTAAACAATTCTCGTTGTGAGTTTAAAACATCAACAGCAGTTCGTGTACCAACTTCAAAACCGGCTTGGGTTGCTTTTAATGCAATTTTACTCGATGCTAAGGCTTGTTTTAAGGCTTTCACTTGGCTTATATCGGCCAAGACTGTTAAATATGAAGTTCGAGTTTCACGTTCAGTTTGTCGCCGTTGAGATTCATAAAGCTCACGAGATTGTTGGTATTTATATTGTGCTTGTTGAGAGCGAGATGATGTCCGACCACCTTCATATAATGGGACATTAAGTTGTAGTGACAGTGTTGTTGAATTTCTTTCAAGTTCACTAAAGGTGGAGCCATTAAATGTTGTTGTCGAAATTGAACGGTTTCTGGTAGCGACAAAATCCAATGTTGGATAGTAACCTGATTGGGCACGTGAAATATCTTGTTTACTAATTTCCATATTTTTTGAGGCAATAAATAAGGCTTGATTGTTATCAATAGCTGTTTTAATCCAGTCAGTCACTTTGGCTGGCTCTGGACTCAATAATGGCGTGTTTTCTTTTAGACCTTTAAAGCTTGGATATAATATACCTGTTATTTCACGTAGTTTTTCTTTATTAATTGCCAGTAAGTTTTCGGCACCAATTTCAGATGCAACAGATTGATCGTAGCGTGCTTGGGCTTCATGGACATCGGTAATTGCGGTTAGCCCAACATCAAAGCGTTGTTTGGTTTGTAGTAACTGTTGTTTAATGGATTTTTTTTCTGCAACTGCAAAATCCAAATTATCAATAGCTCCAAGGACATTATAATAAGTAGATGCTACTCGAATAATGAGTTCTTGTTTTGCGCCAATGAAATTGGCTTTTGCTATTGCAACAGAATTATCGGCTTGTGATAACTGAGTAAAATAATCATGATTATAAATAGTTTGCCTTAGCGATAGTGTATAATTATTACCTTCAAAGTCTTTGGGGGATACTGTTTGAGTTAAACTTACAGGATTGATAAATGCTGTACTAGTGCTGTTACCTGAATAACTTCCGTTTAGCGTGATGCTGGGTAATACAAAAGACAGTGCAATTGATTTAGATTCAATTAATGCATTGTTTAAAGCAATTGATGCTTTATATATTGGATCATTTTTAACTGCGTCTTTAAATACTTGAGTTAAGTCGACAGCATGTGCGGCAGTACTGCTACAAATGAAAGCGAGCGTAATAGATAATTTTAAATAGTTCATTATTGAATATCCTTAAATTCACAAAATATATTTGTTATTTTTAATAACGAGGCATGGTTGGATCAACTGTATCTGCCCAAGCTTCAACGCCGCCAGTTAAGTTAATAATATGGGTAAAATTTTGGGTTTCCAGATAATGACCTATGTGTCGACTACGAATACCATGATGGCAAATGACAACAGTTTCTCTTTGTGGATCGAGATCATGTAGCTTCTGGTTAATAACACCCATTGGAATTAATACCGAATGCTCAATATGACAGTATTGATATTCCCATTCTTCTCGTACATCTAGTAATACTGGCGTGGTGCCACCACTAGCTAGATGCAGTTTAAGTTGAATAGCTGTCATTTCGATCATAACGTGATTATGCTCAATCTGCTTAATATTTTTAAGTGATATTAAAGCATGTATTAAATCAGAGGGGAGTATACACCTTGATTAATATTACCGCAGGATTAGATATCATTAATTTTCTAATATTGTGAAATTTGTTGAACTTGTTCGTTAAGTTATTTTAAACAGTTGCTAAAAAGAAAATCTATCCGGTTGTGATACATTACTGAGTGGTGCTAGTTCTGTTTCAAACAAGCTTTCTTGGGTCCATTGATTTTTTCCGGTACAACGGATTAATTGTGCGGTCATCACAGGGGCATCGCCGACAATGATAAATAGTCGACCACCAACATTAAGTGATTCTCTAAAATCATGTTGCATGAAAGGAATTGACCCCGTGACCACAATTACATCATAGGGGCCATTTTGAGGCCAACCGTGCGCCGCATCACCACAAATACTATTTATGTTAACTATTCCATGCGTTTTAAATTTGGCTTGTGCTTGCTCGTGTAATTCTGGAATTATTTCAACTGTGACAACATGACGCGCTAGGCTGGCTAATACGGCTGTTAAATAGCCACTGCCGGTGCCAATTTCAAGTACGGTTTCGTTGGCCTTAATATTTAATGCTTGCAGTAAACGCGCCTCAATTTTCGGATTCATCATTACCTGTTTAAAGCCAATTGGCGTTTCACTGTCACTAAAAGCGAGGTTTCGGTATTTTGGCGGCGCAAAATCTTCACGCGGTATCAGGGTGAGGGTGTCTAAAATTTCATCACTTGGAAGACTCCATGGACGAATTTGTTGCTGTACCATGTTGTATCGCGCTTTTTCAAGTGTTGAACTTGTCATGTTTAGTCTTCCGTTTTTAAATAATTTATGTATTACCTTACACTCTAGAGTACGATTTTATTATTTCAGTGACAAGTAATAATATGGCTGGTGTTATAAAAATTATTTCCTCTGCTATCAATGACTTGTATGAAAAAATTGAAATAATAAAGCAAAATAACAGCACTCGAGAGTTGTGGGGCTAATAGCAAAGCTTAATTTTGTATTATAACTGGAGTAATTTAGGCTAATTTGAGCTGTTTTTTTTAATGATAACATTTGCAAAATTAATGCAGCTAATATAACGTATTCCGATGCTAGGGGTGCGGTAATGTTTTTGATTGTTCGCTGAGATATACCCTTGAACCTGATCCGGTTAATACCGGCGTAGGAAATGCGAAAAATATCATTTCCGTGCGTCGATTTTCTTAAACAATATTTTAGTTTTATTTTATTTGGAAAAGACACTATGAGCGCAATAATTGATAATAAATTGAGTAACACTGCACAAATAAATTCCGCATCAATTCAACCTTTCCCTAATTCCAAAAAAATATACGTTCAAGGTAGCCGAGATGATATTCGAGTGCCGATGCGTGAAATTCAATTGTCAGATACCAAATTATCGATGGATGTTAATGATGATCGTGTTGAAAAGAATGCGCCATTAACGGTATATGATACTTCAGGTCCGTATAGTGATCCTGATATCGACATTGATATTAGAAAGGGTCTAGACAATGTTCGCTCTAACTGGATTGAAGAACGAAATGATACTGAATTATTGGCAGGGTTAAGTTCGAGTTATGGATTAGAGCGTGCCGGTGATACTGGTTTAGATTCTTTACGATTCGAGCACATTAGCAAACCGCGTCGAGCACTTAGCGGCCACAACGTCTCCCAGATGCATTATGCTAAAAAAGGCATTATTACACCTGAAATGGAGTATGCCGCTATTCGTGAGAATTTAAAATTAGAGCAATATCAACAGGAATTACAACAGCAACACCCGGGTCAGTCATGGGGTGCGAGTATTCCCAAATCCATTACGCCGGAATTTGTTCGAGAAGAAATTGCGCGTGGTCGTGCAATTATTCCAGCAAATATCAATCATCCAGAATTAGAACCAATGATCATTGGACGTAATTTTCTAGTTAAAATTAATGGTAATCTTGGTAACTCTGCGGTTACCTCCTCGATTGAAACTGAAGTCGATAAAATGACTTGGGGAATACGTTGGGGATCCGACACCATCATGGATCTATCGACTGGTAAAAATATCCATGAAACCCGTGAATGGATTATTCGAAATTCTCCAGTACCAATTGGTACTGTGCCAATTTATCAAGCGCTTGAGAAAGTGAATGGTAAAGCTGAAGATTTAACGTGGGAAATGTTTCGTGATACTTTAATTGAGCAAGCCGAACAAGGTGTTGACTATTTTACGATACACGCAGGTGTGTTATTACGCCACGTACCATTAACTGCAAAACGGTTAACCGGCATAGTGTCACGTGGTGGCTCAATAATGGCTAAATGGTGTCTTGCTCACCACCAAGAAAACTTTCTTTATACGCACTTTGAAGACATCTGCGAAATAATGAAAGCCTATGATGTTACTTTTTCATTAGGTGATGGATTACGTCCTGGCTGCATCGCCGATGCTAATGATGAAGCTCAATTTGGCGAACTCGAAGCACTTGGAGAATTAACCAAAATAGCCTGGAAACATGATGTTCAAACCTTCATTGAAGGGCCGGGTCATGTACCAATGCATATGATTAAAGAAAATATGGATAAGCAATTGGAAACCTGTGGTGAGGCACCATTCTATACTTTGGGGCCATTAACAACCGATATTGCACCGGGTTATGATCATATAACCTCTGGAATTGGCGCTGCGATGATCGGGTGGTACGGTACGGCTATGTTGTGTTATGTCACACCAAAAGAACACTTAGGATTACCGAATCGGGATGATGTTA
>CAYQUC010000041.1:0-27487 GCA_964420605.1 uncultured Thioalkalispiraceae bacterium
AGGTATATTGAAAATCATTTGTCCCGTTAGAGCCTTTGAATGTCCAACCTAACCAGCTTCCATCGCTTTTAAATTCGTATATTCTGTCTACTGTGAAGTTGTCCCAAACACCAACTAATTTAGGATCGATAGCGGCATTAACGGTATTGCAAAAAAATAATAAATAAATGAGGGATAATAATGAGTGAAAAAGATTTTTTTTATTTAACATATACCATTTTGTCCTTTTAGCTTAATCAACAATAAATTATTTGCTTTAATAGTATAGAGTGAATTTCGTAATGGTATTAATAAAACATAACGAAGATTCATTTTATACATCCTTACTGAAAGCAAGACGTAGCATCACGGGAAACTGACGGCTACGTCTTATCTAAATTTTCAATTTAACTTACCAGTTTAAAGTACCATTTAAAATTATGGTATTACTGGCATTGTTATTACCAATGCTCGGTATCAAGTTGACGTTATTATAAATAACGCGCTGCTGTGTTAAATCCAACACGATGGTGGTGCAGGCCAAAGGTGTATCTTCACAATCTACGTAGTAGTCAAAGAACGAGGTGGGCTCACTATTCAAGTCAATGCCTGTGGTACGCAGATAAGTAATACTATACAAACTACCGTCAGTATTAAAGCGGAAACTCATTGTGCGAGATTCGAACTCGGTGGCGTTGACGATACTTTGAGACCAAATGACTGTGACAGTGTTTAATACCTCAAACATAACCGGATCAAGGTTTGGTGCAAATGTAGCCCCGATTGTGCTGGCATCATTTCCCGTTATTAGAATCGATCCAAAATTTCCGCCGCCTTGGGGTGGATTACCACCACCATTACCGGACAGTGGTGCAGCTGATAACCGCTTACCAATAAAGCTGCCCGATGCACCATCATTATCAATCCAAGTCCCAATAACATCACCAGTACGGCTGAAATTGCCCGAAAATATTGCGCTGCCAACTGTGCCATTCATGCTTGATTTTCCGCTGCTAGCAATACTGCCTGCGATCGTGTCAGGGCCAAAAGTAGCTGATGTGCTGACACCGGTAATTACGCCGTTGGCATCAACTGTTGCACTCCAACTTCCCGTGTCATCACCGCTGAAAGTGCCTTCATAATCTCCACTGTATAGAAAAAGTAGATTGCTGCGAAAAGCATTTTTAGCTTGTGCGCGGGTGATCATTGAACGTGCTTGGCCATTGCTGCTGGTGATGGTGCTTATTAGAATTTGTAGTGCACCGTTTGCTTCAAAGACACCTTCGGCAAGACTAAAATCAACGGACTGACCACTGGCAGCATTGGTCGCATTGGCCGTAATGGTGATGCCATTAGACTCATCACCATCATCATCGATGGATTGCAGAAACATTGCGATATTCTGTACTTGGACGTTGTTTTCATCGACTGCACCGCTGACCAGTTCAATCGGGGTGATAATTGCTTGTCCTGTAGTTTCACCGATAAATACGTCGCCGACATAAAAACGGATGGTTTCACCGCTTTGATAATTGAATTTTCCTAGAGTATCGGTAAAACCCGAAGTGCTCGGTGTTTCATAGCGCAGACCGAAAACGAGGCTATCGACAAATTGCCCCTGTTGTTCAGTGCTGGTGCCAGTGCTGTTATTTACGCCAGCACCACTTCCGCCGCCGCAGGCGAAGAGAAATAGTGATACGAATACCAGCAGAAGGGTGTAAATATGTGTTTTAATTGTCATAAAATGTCTCCTTATCGACATAAATTAAGGTGCCTGTGCTTAGTCACCATTAACCGTTATTTGCTGATGTTTTTCCATAACTAACTGATTTTTAATAATAATTATTAATAAATATTAAATTTTTATGACAAATTCGATATCAACTACGCATACTGGCAGGAGTAGAGAGGACACGGGCTACTATGCCGTGGATGCTGAGCGTGTGATTCAAATCTTTGAGCTGTTTCAAATGCGCCCTAGTCATTTTATTGCAAGTGGCGAGACCGGTGCGCACGGTGTTTATTATGATGCCAGAAAAATCGTTAAAGGTAGCACTGGCAACAAGTGGGGGCACCATACTTCCCGAGCGATTAAAAGTTTTTGTCAGTTTACGCAGTCGGAGAACGGTACGGTATTACCCTGGCAGGAACTGGTTGAACACCGGGATTTTTATGATGGTCAGGAGGGTGCAGGGCGGCGCACGGGTAATCTGTTATTAACAGAAAACCGGTTACAGCTTGATCACGCTGCCTTGCTAGCAGCGCGCGCGCAATGTGATTTAACTCAGGAACAGCTGGCCGACAAAACGGCTTTGCCGCTTCGATTTATCGAAGTTTTGGAAGACGGCAAATGGCAGACAGTGTCTGAATCTACAGCTGGAATTATTAGTGGAGCATTGGCTGTAAATGAACAAACGCTGTTTACAAAAATATCTGTTACTACCGAAGCGGCTAGCAGTGATTCAGCTGTCAGTCCAACCGTCAGATCGGGCTACATGAAAAAAGGCATTCTAATTGGTCTGCTTGTTGGGCTTGGCTTGTGGGCGGCTGTTTCAGTCGACTGGCGCGATCCAGTCGAGCATGATTGGGTGGCTTTGTCGACGACGGATACAACAGTTATCGAAATGTCGCGCCATGAAATTAGCAACCATGATTACCTGCAGTTTATTCAGCAACAGCCAGATTTTAATCGAAAAAATATTATGCCGGGGATGCATGATGGTGATTATTTGAAACACTGGTTAGACTCGGATCGTTATCCTCAGGATGTCGCTGATCATCCGGTGACTTATGTCTCGTGGTATGCTGCTCAGGCCTATTGCAAATGGGCAGGTGGACGCTTGCCGTCTTTGCAAGAATGGCGTATTGCGACACACTTAATGCAAAAAGATCTAACCAAGGATAAAATTGCTCTGATCAATCTTTGTGATAGTCGTTGTGCTACAGCACGTGGCATAAACCCAGATCGTTCACCAAAGGATGTTATGGTTGATGATGGTTATGCACAGACCGCGCCGGTTACAGTAGGTTTAACCAGCAAAGAAGGCTTAACGCACCTTTATGGTAATGTTGCCGAATGGTTAAATGAAACCTCGGGCGATCAAGGTTATATGATGGGTGGTTCATTTCTGGCTAGTCTAACGGAAGCAGTTAGCAACAAAGCAGTGCCTGCAGCCAAACGTCTCGCCAGTCGGGATCTTGGTTTTCGCTGTGCCAGAACGATAGCATCCGGAAAACAACAGTCCGAAAAAGCACAACCAACAATAACTCAATCCAAAACTATTCAATCAGGAACAGGACAACCTTGAGCATGTTAAATTATTTATTGATGAGTTTGTCTTTGTTGTTGACCGCCAGTTTAATAACAGTCATCGCTTCAGAAAATGACGTACAAATCTTGGTTGATACCGCCCGGAGTTTACCGGTGAATGCTCCAGAAAAAGAACGTCTGTACCGAGAGGCATTAAAACATGCACCGTCAAATCCGCAAGCTTTGTTTAATCTTGCGCTGATACTACAGGCAAAAGGAAAATACGCCGAAGCTATCTCTCTCTATAAGAATGTACTAAAGCAAAATTCAACGGATGCGCTAGCTCACTATAATTTAGCGAATGTAATGCTTGCACTGAATGACTCCAGTCTATGGCAAGCTTGTGCCTGGCATTTCCGTCAGTTTATTTTTTATGGAAAAAAAGGCGAGCAATATAACAAAGCTCAAAAATCCCTGAACACACTGGAATCCAATTTAGCTGCACTCTATTCCAGTTATCGTAATAAAAACTATTCGCGAGATCAGTTGGCAAACATTTTGGGACAGATTGGTTCTAGTGATTCTGTACGCGGCAATTCAAAATATGATGGCCCACGGTTACCACTGATGCTCAACTTTTCTGCCCAATCAGCAGAGTTAACGCCTGCGGCAAAACAGCAGCTTGATCAGCTTGCTGCAGCGTTAACTATTCCTGCACTGCGCAACGATCGAATCCAGATTGAAGGCTACACCGATAGTTATGAGCACCCTGAGTTTGAACAGCGTCTGCGTTATGCAAAGCAACGGGCGGAACAAGTTCGCTCTTATCTGGAAAACAAACATCACCTTTCAGCAGAACGGTTTACTATTAAAGCCCTTGCCGATCTTGAAATTATCTCGGCAAACAACACACCAGAAGGACGCGCCGCGAACCGGCGGGTAGAATTATATAATCTTGGTCAAGGTAAAAAAATTGCGGCACCGCTTGATGATTGAGCCATTGTCAGGCGTGAATCAGTTTTGATTATATAGTATACGAATGACTGAAATTTAAAGAAATTGCTAATCGCAATGTTTTGTCTATATTATCTACGTATAAAATTCTGTTGCAGGTAAACTCCTTCCGTTTATTAGACCACTACAGAGATACTATTTTAAACTTATTCAGAACTTGGTTTTTTGTTAAAACAGACATATTGTTACCATATATTAATAAGTGGTGACATTATGTCTGCAGGTAATAACCAGACAACTCTAGAGGATATATTCCGTAAGCATGGAGGGCAGCTTCACATGAGTGAGGTTATAGGCCATGGTATATCTCGCTATTCGCTATATAAAATGCGGGATAAAGGTGTTATTGAACAGGTGTCCCGAGGTATTTATCGCCTTGTCGATCTGCCACCTATCAGCAATCCTGACCTAGTGATTGTCAGTATGCGATTTCCCAATGCTGTTGTATGTCTGATTTCAGCGTTGTCATATCATGAAATTACGACTCAAATTCCACACGAAATATCTGTGGCTGTTCCAAGAAATGCTCGAATGCCATCACTTGAATCACTCCCCGTTCGAGCTTATAAGTTTTCTGATGACGCTTTTAATGCGGGAATTGAAAAGCATCAAATAGATGGCGTACCAGTTCTAATTTACAGTGTCGAAAAAACGTTGGTAGACTGTTTTAAGTACCGAAATAAGCTGGGAATGGATGTGGTTCTGGAAGCCCTTAAACTATACCGCTCACAAAAAAAATTTAACCTGAATGACCTACTAAAATACGCCAAAATTTGTCGTGTTGGAAAAGTGATGAAACCTTATCTGGAGGCAACCTTGTGAGTGCAAGAAAACCTACGAATATAGCGGCCTCTATCCGTCAGCGTTTGAAAAACATTTCCAAAGATGAGAACCGTCCTTTCAGCGAACTGCTTTAATACTATGCGATGGAGCGTTTTCTTTACCGTTTATCCCAGTCTAAACATGCCGAACGTTTTATTCTTAAAGGTGCTTTGATGTTAAGAGCTTTGCGCTCTCCTGAGCTTCGACCCACCATGGATATCGATATGTTGGGTAAGACAAGTAATGATATTAATAGCATTATTGAACAGATTAAAGACATCATTTTAGTTAATGCTGAACCTGATGGTTTGCTGTTTGATCTTGAATCAATTAAAGCAGAAAGAATTAAGGAGGATGCTGATTATGAAGGTGTTCGTGTACGCTTTATCGGTACATTGGATAACGCGAGAGTTAATATGCAAATTGATGTTGGTTTTGATGACATCGTTTACCCTGAACCAGTAATGACTGATTTCCCTACCATACTCAAATCACCTGTTCCTAAGCTTTTTTGTTATAGCCGTGAAAGTGCTATTGCTGAAAAATTTGAGGCGATGTTGAAACTCGGTGAGTTAAATAGTCGCATGAAAGATTTTTATGATATTTGGCTCTTATCAAAACAGTTTGATTTTGATGGAAAAGTATTATCTGTTGCTATGCGATTAACACTGGAACATCGGGGTACAGAAATTCCCGACATTATCACTGCTTTTACCAAGGGGGTCATCGAAGCTAAACAAATACAGTGGAAAGCATTTCATCAACGATTAGCTCAAGAACATATTCCTAATGATTTCGCGAATATTGTTATGGGAGTTGAAGCTTTTCTTGGGGAGGTAATCGAAATTTTAAAATTAGATTTTGATTTTACCCCTAACTGGAATGCATCTGGTACTTGGAAATAGTATTTATTTCATTTTTGATATCAAAGATATAAATAGATTTTAACCCATAACCATGGCAAAGGTAAAAATTTACGGCACTGCTTGATGATTGAGCCACTGTCAAGCGGAGATCAGTATTGATTATATTGATTGGTTTTTTAAAGTATCAAAATGACATTATTGTAATAATTAAAACCTAGGCATATAGTGATAAATGTCTAGGAAATAATAATATAAGAGTATGTTGAAAGAATTCAACAGACAGCAGGTTATCAAGTTCTTTATCCTATTTATCATGCTATAGCAGAACAAACTGATTACAAGCCACGATGGTTGTCAGATATGTTTCATTAAAATTCAGCCTGAATCACAAACCCCGCCCAATAATACGGATGATCGCTCATCGCATTTTTACGTAAGCGTTCTCGCAGCTTTGTCTTTGCCATTTTTAACGCCAACTTCGGCTCCATGCCCGAAAACCACGCGCGATAAAATGCTTCCATTATCCATGCTGTTGGTTTATCTGCCACCGGCCAGAGACTCATAACGACATTTTTTGCTCCAGCCTGACGAAACGCGCTACGCAAATTACTGGCGCCATCACCAATGCTAGCCATGTATTGCTGATTATCTACCACTGAACCCAAGCCGGTATTGCAAGCACTCAGTACCACCAATTCAGTGCCAAGCAAATTAAGCGAGGCTGCATCCGATGCGGTGAATAGGCCATCTTGTTCAAAAGCGGCAACGTCAGTGCCCGCAATTAGCTGGTTTGCACCAGACAGTGCAAGACCTGAATTCAATTGAGATAAAATCCAGGGGTAAGCTATATACCACATGTCTGCTCGACGTGGATTTATCTTGCGTAGTTTCGTTCCTTGCCAATCATTGGATAAAAAATATCCGTGGCTCGCAATGTGAATAAATTTTGGATTGTTACGTTCAAACAAAGCAAACTCGCTGGCGTTTTTGCCGGATAACAATAGCACTTTTTCAGGACTTAATTTTTCAATCACCTTGCCCTCTTGCGCGGTGTAAGTTAGTGGAGCAAAAAAACGTGGCCATGAACTGCTACCATCACGTTCTAGTCCTGCGACATTCAGATCTGCGGTGACTGATTTCAATTCACCACCATAGTCTGGATTTGCCAAAATAATGCCGGGAGTCGTTTTTGTTTGTCGATTTAACTTGGTCTGATGCCAGAACTGTTGTGTCAATATAGACCAACTATTACTGTACGATATGAGCATAGTGCTATCTAGTAGCAATGAAAATGGCAAGGCATTGAGCGTGCCTGCTGGGGCGATCACAATCTCTGTGGTTTTATCAACATTAATTGCGAGTGGTTTTATTAACAGCTTGGTCAATTGGTGCAGTTGCTTAGCAATAGATAATTTTCGCAAAATAGCCTGCCGTAGTTTTGTTACATGCTTACTGATAGTGCTTGCAGGACCAAGATCGGTAAACTGGATCGATGCGCGGGGATTGTCGCTTGATAAACTAAAAGCCGCGTAGTGATCTTGACCGTCATAAATATTGTTATAAACAATATATTCGATGAAAAATTTAGCCGAGTTAGAACGGAACATGTCATCTACTGTTGGCGTAAGTTGCAGCCAACGGGTGTAAACATTTGATAATTGTTTAAGCTGATTTTCCAGTGGTGTTACTTGCTGTTGCCAGGTTGCATTGCTATTGGTTGCGCGGTCACCCAAACTGTCCAGTGTTTTCCAAAACAGATCATTATTCGGAATCGGTGGTTTTGCTCTGCGACTGGATGGAGAGGGGTTCTCGCCGACAAAACTCAGTACATGGCTGAGTGAGCGGTTTAATTCAGTCCGAATATTGGCGAAACGTGCGGCCGAACCACGATAACGTTCTTGATTAATGAAGCCGCCGGCATAGGCTCTATCCCACGTTGGCAAGTCATAACTAAGTTGGAATAACTCCATGATGCTTTGATTGTTTTGCCGAGTGGGAACCTTATCCCAATATTTCTTTGATTTCGGATTGAGTCGATATTGTATATTTGAATATTCCATTGCGGATTGCAGATAACGCTGTTCGATCATTATTGCTTCAAGCAGCGGAGATTGAAGCTGGTTAAATAGGCGTTTTTGCATACTTTCATTCGCACTGATGCGGCTTTTGCTGGACCAGTACCAGTTTAGCGTTGCGACCAAAACTTCATTGGAGGGTTGTTTCAACGAGACTAGTCCTGATAGTAACTGGCTTTTGCAGATGGCATACTTCCCAGGCCATTCATGAATTTTAGGGGCGCGGCAACGTTTGCCATATCCCGTTAATCTTTTAAGGAAGGCGCTATTGTTTGCCGGTGTTGAAGATTTGAGATACAGCTTCAGCAGGGCTGCATTGTCAAAGTGTAGTCTCGGCTCAGCCGCTATTAAGTTTGCTGCGTAGCAGCACTGATAGACAAGTAAAATGTTAAAAAAAATTAGAATACGGATGAATGTCATTGTTGTTACTTTTATTGTGGTAGATTTAATCGCAAGTAAAAAATCAGGAGTAAACAAAATATAACTCAAAACCTTGAGCATAAACAGGATAAAGCCTATGAAATACCACAGAAAACAGAGAAATAAACACGCAAAGTATACGGCGCTTTAAATTAAAAAATTGGAGTAGCAGTCTAACTTCAGTTTCTATACCATGATATTACATTGTTATTAAGTAACCGTAATTTTAGAATTGGACAATTTACCAGTGATTAAACTAATTAACGCTTTAGCAGCTTGGGGAACCCCTAATTTTAAGCATATTCTACAGGAAGAAATTAAAAAAATAGACCTTGAGCAACTTCCTTTACAGCAAGCATTGTCACAAAGTAGTTACGTTAGTGATGCTGAAATTAACGTACTGATTCTCAATATCTCCGACACCGAACATGACATTATTGCAAAAACTGGAATTTATTATGCCGGTGTAATAGTTGGTAGCTGTTGTGCTGACGATCCTACGCCGGTGAGTGAATTGAACGAATACTGTGAATTGGAGTTTCAAATTAATAAAGTGACGGCAGAAACAACATTATCTCTGTTAAATAATTATTAAGTTAAAGTTCACTGACATCTCAATATTCTTACGTTAATAAATTTGAAGAAGTAATTCAGGCTATTATTTCTTGGTAAATTTATTTAAATGTAGTTTGATACCATCCTTGGTGAATAAACATATAAAGTTCGACCAACGAAATAATAAGCACAGAAAATCCGGCCACACCTTTGGTGCTAGGCATAGGTGGTAATGTGGTTTTTGACAGCAGTGCTTTTGCCGCATCGAAAACCCACTTAAACTCTGGAATGGCGATGGCAAGTAAAAAACCTGACCAAATATGAGCGAATGTTTCATATGACCCTTGGATTGTCAGGACATGTCCCGGAATAAAAAATCTACCAATACCAAATAAAATACTGATAAAAATGATTAAGACTATTATTTTCATAATTATATTTAGTAAATTGTTTAAATGACAGAAAATTTATTGTAATACTGTAGCTAATAGTATGTAGCTTTTCGGTTCATTGTCAATGTAGTTCATTTCGTAATTAAAATTATATTTTTCTTGGTACTTGTGCTAATTTTTTTGTGCTACATTATTAATTACTTTTAAAAAAAGTGAACTTGACATAGAACGGATAACCTAGTTACTTATTTAATAATGGAAAATCGCATCCTTCTGACAGATAAACTAATAACGATAATAACAATGCGTTTAATCTGAAAATATTTTTAACTGAATATTGTGGTATTAATGTTAAGAGCTACTTTCGTTTGGGATGAGTTTGTTAATCGCGGTAATGGATAGCATTTCATATAGTGGAGTTTTATTATGCGCAATATTTTAATGACATCACCGGTACAACCTATTGGTGGTGTATCACCTGATATTTATTCATGGGATAAATCCAGTAAGGGAATGCGGATGATAATGAGTTTCTTACATCACCCAGCTCTCGCATTTTTAGAGGCTAATCTTCCTGTTAAGGTTTTACATTATCCTACCTGGGTAGATTTTTGTAATAGTTTAAATCCAGTTCCCGATGTTTTAGGTATTTCATTTTACATTAATGAAACTGAACAAGCTTTGGCTATGGCACGCTACGCTAGAAAAGTAGGTGTAAAAGAAATCTGGGCTGGTAATTTTGGTGCATATACTCCAGAAATTTCGAATGAATTTGATAATGTTGTGCAAGGTTGGGGAGAAGAAAAACTTGCGCAATTTATGGGGCTTGATTTAGATAATGATTTTAAATTAATTCACCCTGAAATTTATGGAGTCGTTGGTACAAATTTATTTCCACGCATGTTATTTTCAGGGACGTTATTCACTTCTCGAAGTTGCCCTTTTACGTGTAATTTTTGCCAAACACCTGATTTTTATGGTAGTGCAACGAAAGTTCCATTGGAAGAAATTGAACGAATTATTTGGACTTATAAAAAAAAGGGCGTTAGCGGTATCAATATTCTAGATGAAAATTTTGGAACCTTTAAACGACATGCTCAGGAAGTCGTTAAAATTCTTCATAAATATAAACTCAGATGGGTTGCCTTAACGCGAGTTGATACATTAAAAAAGAATTTTGAATTTTGGGCCGAGCACGGTATGTTCGGTGCGCATTTGGGTATTGAGAGCTTAAACGACCATTCTTTAAGTGGGGCTTCAAAACGTACCGATCAAAATAATAATCTCGATATGCTTAAGTTACTGAGCAAGCATAATATGTTTGTGCAGATATTCTATATTCTGGGTTTTGAAGAAGACACGGTAGAATCGGTGAAAGAAGATATTGAACTGCTAGCAAAACACGATTTTGATGTTGCACAAATACAAGTACTGACTCCGTATCCTCGTACTGAGCAACGGCGTTCTATAGAACAAAAATACGGAATTTTTGAATTTGATTTACGTAAATATAATTCGAGAAATCTGGTATGGAATCATCCAAATATTAACGAGATACAAATGAAGGAATTACAGGCTTGGGCGAATAACTTAATTTGTACCCAGAAACGAGTACTCAGAAGCATCACTAAGCTGGGTTTGTATTACGGACGAAAAAATATTGGTTTTGAAGGTTTATCTTTATTAATGAAACAATTCAGTGGGCAGTATCAGGAATTACATAAAGAGTATCAGGTAAAATTAGCTGCTGCTCGACAGTGGTCGAAAACAGGCTGGTATGCTTATGATGAAATGCAGGCTGTTCACACATTGAATTTAGTGAGATTAAAGGAAGCTAAGTCGAACCGAATTAAAACGGCCGTTATTCCGATTGAAGATATCCGGTAAAAAAATACTATTTTCAGTTAATATTTTTAAAATTTAAATGTTAATTGTGGTGATGAGATATAAGAATGGTAATAAGGGCTTGTAGCCCTTTAAATATAGTATTAAAAGGGCAACAGTTACAAAAATAGATGGTAGGGAAAAAAATTATAGCTCTTTTAGTCATGAACTTGTTGCTGGTAAACATAAGCTATTAACAGAATGTACATATTATGAAACGAGCTTACTAATATATACAAATGAGCATATCTTAAGTGTAAATCTTGTTAAAGGGCATACTTATAAAATTTTACCTGTATTAATAGCTGATGATATAAAGAAAAAGGTTATATGCATGTTTAAGCTTAATTATTTAACTAAAATATAAAAAAACGCTCAAGTGGAATTTCGAGAGCACGCACTTTTTTTTGCAAAGAACGTAAAAAAATCGTATGTTCTCGAAACCCCTTAGCTTGGCGTTATTCTGCAGACATGTAAACATACTCACTTTATGTGAGTATATTAGGTAAACTGATTATTAAAAAAGGAGATAGTTATGAGTAAAGAAAAAATTACACCTGAGTATGCTAAAAAAGTTCAAGAATATATTAGAGCTGCAGATATATATCGCCGTATGGCTGAAGGTGAAGATGTGGAAGCTTTGCCACTTTACAATGGATATACGCCAGCTCAGATGTCATGCATCATTGGACTTGTGGTTGCAATGTGTGGAACTTGTATCTTAGTTTGTGGTGGCCCGGAAGATATCCCGTGCATAATTGAGTGTTGCGGAGATGTTTGGGATGAAATAATTGACATATGTGCCGGAGCTTAACCAGCAGTCAATAGAATTTCGATTTGTCAAAGGAATATTGGGGTCAGAGTAAAAACTAAATTAATATTTAATCTCTATTTTTACTCTGACCCCAATGCCAATTTTTACTCTGACCCCAATGCCAGTAAGTTAAGTCCTAAGCTATTCATTATAAAGCACTTTTGTAAGCCGGAAAATGAATATCGTTCTTGTCTGAGCAATTTTCAATTTCAAGCCATTGTTTTAAGCGATTATAATTTTCTTCAATTCCCCTCCGAAGGTGGTAAAGCGATTTAAATACAGAGGCATCGTATTTTTTTGAATCGATTAAGTTTGCTATCAACACTTCCACTTCATTGGGTAAATCAACACGCATGAGTCGAAGCGTTATTGGTGTGATGGGCAACCTTTTATCCTTGCAAGTTCGTATTGATGTTTTATTGGGGTTCAAAGTGACGATGGTTTCTTTTTTATTGCTCTTAATAAATGATTTCACTATTAAATTTTGGTTTGTTTTTTTACGAGCACAAACAGCATCATCTGTAGAATTATCAAAAATGGCTGTAAAGCTACAAACTATAATTGAACATTTTGGTGTTTAACTGGATATGAACATTCTCAAAAAATAGTGATTATATTAAGTCTGTTCTAAATTTAATGGTTGTCTTGTACGCGAATAGTATTTTTTGGATAGGGTATCATTCCTCAGTAAAAAATATATCTTCATAACTTGCAAATATCGAGGTAAAGAATACCGAAGAAAATATAAATAGTTCAGCTATCCCGATTATAATCGTGATGCTTAATAATATAAAATTAGGATCATTAGAGTTCATTAACGTTACAAGTATCGCAATTGGAATTACAGCTATAAAGTAAATTACTATATATACCAAACTGTAAATTAAATAAGACATAACATTTTTAAAACAACCCATAAAACTGAGTTTTACAGCATCGAAAACATCGACATCATGGAAGATAACCAATGCAGGAGCAAACCAAAACGCCATTATGATCGGTATCATTGCTGATAGCGCAATTAAAATGACAAGTAATATTAACAGGCCGAGTTCGGGTGTTAATGAGTTTGGTGCAAGCAGTGCTTCAAAACTTTCAGCCGTTCCCAAAATTATTATTAACGCAACAACGGCAACTACAATAAACAACAATATAATTAATCCAAAATACAACGCGCCTAGACTAGCAAGTTTACCGCCGTTTAATCGAAAACCGTCAAATAAATTCTTAACATAAAAAATATTATTGTATTTATTTTCACGTGCACACATCATGAGTCCGGCCATAAATATGGGAGCAATGATTGTGCTAATGATTGAAACAAAAGGTAATACCGATAAAGTACCGAGCATTAAAAAATAAAGAAATACCACAAGACTCCAAGTAAGTGGGCTGGTTGTAAAATTTTTAAATCCATCGAGTATCCAGCTTGCGCCATTCATCGCTGGAACAGTTCGGTAGGTTACTATTTTGTTACCCGTACTATCGGGTGCTGTTTTTTGTAATGGTGCAATATCGGACTCTGGAGATTGAAATGGATTTGATTCAGTCATTTTTGAAGCAACCTTTATTTATAATGTACAGAATTAGTTTAGACCAAAATTATTAAAGAATTAAATATATTAAGAGCTAATCTGAGTGGCAAACAGTGCAAGCAGGATCTTTTTTGAGTTTGATATTGCGCCATTCCATGGTGCTGGCATCCAGAATCAATACTCTTGAGTCTAATGTTTTACCAATATTGGTTAATACTTTTATTGCTTCGGTTGCTTGAATGCAGCCGATAATACCAACAACAGGCGCTAGTATCCCATTGTCACTACAGCGTTCTTCATTGTCACCGTTGTTTTTATATAAACAATGATAACAAGGACTGTTTTGGTGTTGATTAAAAACACTGACTTGTCCATCCATACGAATCGCTGCTCCTGATACTAGCGGAGTAGATTCATTCACGCAGCATTTGTTTATCATAAATCGAGTTGAAAAATTATCGGTACAGTCTAAAACAACATCGGCATCGGATACTAACTGCTGTAACTCAGACTCGTTTATTTTTTTATTGATGGTATTTATTTTTATATCAGGATTTAAGTCCAAGGCAGATTGTTTGGCAGAGTCAACTTTACTTAGACCACAGTCGCGTGTTTGGTGTGCAATTTGACGTTGTAAGTTTGACACCTCAACCTTATCAAAGTCGATGAAGGTAAGTTCACCGACACCGGACGCAGCCAAATACAAAGCAACCGGAGAACCTAGGCCACCAAGACCAATGATTAACGCATGTGATGCTAATAGTTTTTCTTGTCCTGTTATTTCGCACTGTGGTAATAAAATGTGTCGGCTATAACGTAATAGTTGCTCGTCATTCATCGTTCTGGTTTCCGCAAATTGAATTCAACTTAACTTAATATTAATACTACCATTATAGCTATTTTTAATTAATATTGGGCAATAGTTACTCGGGGCTGACCACTCAAATCCAAAATGGTTGAGATATTAGTGTAACCATCATCTGATAATATTTTTTGTACTGCTTCTTGTTGCTCGAAGCCATGTTCAAGCAATAACCAGCCGTTAGCTAATAAAAATGAATGAGCAGTTTTTGATATTATTCGAATATCATCAAGCCCTTCAGGCCCCGATTTTAGTGCTGATGGTGGTTCAAAACGAACATCGCCTTGAGATAATAATGGGTCTTGTTCAGCTACATAAGGCGGGTTGGATATTATTATATTAAACTGTCGGTTGCCTAAAGCATCAAACCAGTTGCTCTGGATAAATTGAATATTGGTTATATGATTATTTTGAGCATTGAGTTTTGCAACATCAAGTGCTAATGATGACTTATCGCTTGCTGTTATTGTGCAATTTTGTCGCTCGGATGCGATGGCAAGTGCAATGGCACCACTACCAGTACCCAAATCAATAATGGCCATTGATTTACCATGCGGTACCAAATTGAATACTTGTTCAACTAACAGTTCGGTTTCTGGGCGTGGTATTAGGGTATCGGATGTGACTTTTAAATTTAATGACCAAAATTCTTTGTTGCCAAGTAAATAGGCAATAGGAATGCCTGATTTTCGTTTTGATATAATATCTTTATACTGTATTAAAAGTTCCGAGTTTAACTCGTGTTCCGGCCAGGTATACAGGTAACTGCGATTTTTTTTTAATAGCTGGGCAAGTAAAACTTCGGCATCGAGCTTTGCGCTGTCGTGGTGATTGATAAGTTCGGCGTTAGCCCAATTAAGGGCTGACTTTATATTCATAGTTAGTAAAGGTTATGTTTTCAAGCGGATTTCATCATTCACCCATAGCAGCAAGTTGATCCATTTGATATTCACTGATTAATGGTTCAACTAGATCAGCTAACTTACCTTCCATTACTTCATCAAGTTTATACAGTGTTAAATTAATGCGATGATCGGTTACGCGTCCTTGTGAATAATTATAGGTTCGAATTCGTTCAGATCTGTCGCCACTACCAATAAGCGATTTCCGAGTATCGGCTTGTTCTTTATCTTGTTTTTCTTGTTTCTGACTTTGTAACCTTGCCTGTAATACCGACATGGCGCGTGCACGGTTTTTGTGTTGTGAGCGTTCATCCTGACATTCAACAACTAATCCTGTTGGTAAATGAGTTAGTCGAATTGCCGAGTCGGTTTTATTAACGTGCTGACCACCTGCACCAGAAGCACGAAAGGTATCAACTTTTAAATCAGCCGGGTTAATTTCGATTGCTTCAATATCATCTACTTCTGGCATTACTGCGACGGTACATGCTGAGGTGTGTACTCGACCTTGTGATTCAGTTTCAGGTACTCGTTGTACTCGGTGGCCACCGGATTCAAACTTTAATTGAGAATAAACATTTTGGCCACTTACTCGTACGACAATTTCTTTATAACCGCCATGCTCACCTTGGTTCTGGCTTATTATTTCGATTTGCCATTTTTTTGTTTCAGCAAAACGGGAGTACATTCGAAATAAATTACCCGCAAATAATGCGGCTTCATCACCACCGGTACCAGCGCGAATTTCGACAAAGGTATTTTTACTGTCGTTTGGATCAACCGGTAATAACAATTTTTGTAGTTCTAATTCTAATATTTCTATTTGAGCTTTTGCTTCTTTTAATTCTTCTTGCGCGAGTTCTTGTAACTCTTTGTCTTTTTCCTGCAACATGAGATTTGCATCGTCAATTGTTGTGAGAGTGACTGTGTATTGCTTAAAACAATCAACGACTGGGGTTAATTGCGCATGTTCTTGTGACAATGCCCTAAATTTATTTTGATCTGCAATAGTGTCAGGATCAGATAACAGCGCATTAATTTCTTCAAGGCGCTCAGCAAGACCTTCTAGCTTTAAAACAAGGGATTCTTTCATTTGGGAGGGTTACTCGTTTATGTCTTCTTTAATGTCCAACAACTCATGGGCAACTTTAATAAAATCTTGCCGACCTTCATAAGCAGCCTGATGGATTTGAACAGTCGGGGCGTGTACTAATTTATTGGTTAGTTTTCGTGACAGTTCTTTAATAACAGCATCGGGATCTTTACCTGCTGTAATTTGTTTAATGGCATTGTCGGTTAATTCATCGCGATATTTATCGGCTCGTGCACGATAATTTCGGATAGTAGTAACTGCGGATAAAGATTGTAACCATTTCATGTAATGCGCAACTTGATTCTCAATTATTTCTTCTGCTTGTAACGCTGCTTGTTGACGTGAACGTTGGTTCTCTTCGATAACTTCAGTTAAATCATCAACAGTGTATAAATAGATATCTTTTAATTCGGCAACTTCAGGTTCAATGTCTCTTGGTACTGCAATATCAACCATAAAAATGGGTCGATGTTTACGTTTTTTAATGGCGCGTTCAACAGCTCCTTTTCCGAGGATTGGAAGCTGGCTTGCAGTTGATGATATAACAATGTCAGCATCAACTAAGTGATCGGGCATATCGGCGATAGCGATCCCCTTACCATTAAATTGTTTAGCAAGCATTTGTGCATTTTCCAACGTTCTATTAGCAACAATGATATTTTTTATACCTTGTTCCTTTAAATGTCGGGCAACTAACTCTATGGTTTCACCTGCACCAATTAATAATGCAGTATGTTCATTTAGGTTTGAAAATATTTGTTTAGCTAGGCTTACAGCTGCAAATGCTATAGACACCGCGCTTGAACCAATGGCGGTATCGGTTCTAACTTGCTTGGCAACTAAAAAAGTATGTTGGAATAATTGGTTTAATAAACTACCAATGGTTCCAGCTTCATTGGCTTGAACGTATGCCGTTTTTACTTGTCCGAGTATTTGAGGTTCGCCAAGTATTAGAGAGTCTAAACCACTTGCGACTCGTAATATATGTCTAACGGCTTCTTGGTCAGGGTGGTTGTAAATATAGGGCTTTAGAATGTTTTGTTCAATATTATGGTATTTTCCGAACCAATAGAGCACCGATTCAAGATCGGGTACTTCGAGTTCACAAATGAGTTCGGTACGATTACAAGTAGATATGATGGCTGCTTCAGTAACAGGTGAATTTTGGGTGAGATCAGTTAGTGCCGTGGCAACGTTTTCAGGTGCGAATGCGACTTTCTCCCGGATATTGACTGGAGCTGTTTTATGATTAATTCCAAATGCTAATAATGTCACTGATTAAACCTTACAAATAGTCCTATAATTTGGCCTTATGCCATAATATTATACTAGCTGTGAACATTATAAAGGTAATTTAAAGAAAAGTTGGTTATAGTTAATAAATAGAGTGAAAAATTAGATTAATTTTTAAATAGAGCGCATAGATGAATAAATTTACTAAAAAAATGACCCATAAGTCCGCTATTGCATTGATTTTAAGCATAATTTTACAGTCGTGTACCACGCCTGCACCGATCAGCAACATCAATTCAGAAGCGAAATTGACAAAAACTGAGAATACAAAATCTCACGAAAATAATAAAATTGTTGAGAAATTAGTCAATTCGACAAAAACGACTAAAAAAGACAGTTCTGTCACTAAAACTCCAGCAACGGGTACATCAAATATTGCTGAAAAATCGTCACCAAAATTAAGTGCCGAGCTGTTGTTTCGTTTAATGACTGCAGAAGTTGCGGGGCAGCGGGGCAATCTGGATGTTGCGGTGCAGCAATATGGCAAAGCGACCATGATGTCCAATGATCCTAAAATCGCTGAACGTGCGACACAAATTGCCATTTTCTCTCGGGATAATGACAGCGCATTAAAAATAGCAAAACATTGGGTAAAGATAGATCCTGATAATCCGGAGGTACACCAAGTATTAGGCAGTATGAATTTACGCCTAGGTAATGCTGATAAAGCGATCTTTCATTTTGACAAAGTAATTAAGTCAGCAAAGGATAATCAGCGTAAAGGTTTTTTACTCATTACTTCCTTATTAAGTAAAGAACGTGATAAAGCTACCGCATTAAAAGTAATGGAAAAATTAGTTGAGGCACGGCAACAAGATGCTTTTGCACAGTTTGCTTATGGTCAATTAGCATCGTTAGTTGGTGAACTCGATACTGCTATAGTAGCGCTTAACCGCGTTCTAGAACTCAAACCCAAATGGACTCAGGCCCAAATTCTTAGAAGTAATGTTTTATTTCGCCAAAAGAAAAAAATTAAAGCATTAAAATTACTCGAAGAAGGGCTTGAACAAAATCCAAGTAATGTTGAGCTTCGAATGTATTATGCGAGAAAATTAGTTGATGAGAAGCGTCTTAATGAAGCTCGAAAACAATTTGAGCTAGTGTTAGAAGAGCAAGCTGATAATGTCGATGCGACATTTGCAGTTGCCTTATTGGCATTACGGGCAGGCGATTTGGATTACGCAGAAACTAAATTTTTGGTGTTAGTTGAACGTAGCAAACGAAAAGACGAAGCACATTACTATTTAGGTCAAATCGCAGAACATCGAGAAAAATACAGTGAAGCTCGTCGATGGTATAGTGTTATTGAGCGAGGCCATTATTATATTGATGCAAAAATTAATTTAGCGCTCATTATTGCACGTGAAGATAATGTCGATAGTGCCAGAAAATTTTTACAACTTATTGCAACAAAAACGGCTGAGCAAGAATTACGAATTTTGGTAGCAGAAGGTGAAATTTTACGTAATGCTAAACTTTATGGTGATGCCTTTAATCATTATACCGAATCGTTAGCTTCATTACCCGATAACACACAGTTACTTTATGCTCGGGCTTTAATGGCCGATAAATTAAATCGACTTGATGTAGCAGAAGATGACTTAAAAAATATTTTGGCAAGAGAGCCAAATAATGCTCAGGCACTAAATGCATTGGGTTATACACTAGCTGATAGAACAGATCGGTATGCCGAAGCTTTAGAATATATCGAACGTGCTCATCGTCTACGACCTGATGATGCTGCGATTACTGATAGCTTGGGTTGGATTCAATATCGATTGGGTAATACCAAAGAAGCAATTAAACATTTACGAAAAGCTTTTGAGTTAATGAAAGATCCTGAAATTGCAGCTCACCTTGGCGAAGTATTATGGGTAATGGGTGAGCATGATTCTGCAAAAAAACTGTGGGATGAAGCATTAAAAGCAACGCCAGATCATGAATTATTACTGAACGTAATTCAACGCTTCAATAAATGAAAATAGCTGTTTTTGGTGTTCGTACGCTACTATCTAAAATGCCAAAATTATCTATTTTGGCATTTTCGTTTCTTATCGCATCAAGTGCTTGTACTACGGTTGTTAAACCTAGAGCGGTAGATGATCCCGTTTCTGAATGGGCTGCACGTCAATCACAACTAAATCAAATATCCAATTGGAAACTTAATGGTCGATTGGCTATTACGGATAACGCGGAGGTTTGGCATTTAACGGTTAATTGGCAGCAGCAAGACCAAAATTATAAAATCCATTTAAGCGGTCCTTTTGGTGCAGGTGCTGTGTTATTAAAAGGTGATGATCTTGGTGTTATAATAAAAACTAGTGATAATACTACTTTTGCTACTGATGCAGAACAAATGTTATATGAACAAACTGGTGTAAAGATTCCGATTCAAAGTTTATTTTATTGGATTAGAGGATTACCGAGTTCTAAGTTAACCGTATCAAGTCAATCGATTGATGAGTATGGACGTTTAAAAAAATTATCACAAAATGATTGGATTATTCGTTTTAAACGTTATAAAAAAAATAATGACATTTATTTACCATCAAAAGTATTTCTAAAGCAAGGTTCTCTCGATATTCGTTTCGTCATTGAAGAGTGGTCTACTTCAAGTTAATTTTATACACGTTTTTTGTGTTCCTGTGCGAATAAATCACAAACGATCGTAATATAATGTTGCATCATTTTGCTGTAACAAAAATAGTTTATGTGAAAAAGAATGATAAAGATGAAACAAGAAAACTACCGGTTATTACTTTCTTTTTTATTTCGGGTTTTGGTATTTGTGGGTTTGCTGTTAATTTTAAGTCCATTTATTGTTAATCTTTTTACGACAGATAAGTTTTTGAACCTAAAGAGTAATAACATACTGGAGTTTAGTTTACGCGCTCTAAAACCAGGCGAAATTAAGAAAGTTACAGTGGGCCCTATTCCAATTTGGATTTATGCCCGTAAAGATACTGAAATTGAACAATTAACCCACATGAGTTCATTATTAGCCGATCCTTTTTCTACTTTAAGCCGTCAACCAAAAGTGCTGCAACATCCGACTCGTGCTTATGATGACCATTATTTTGTATTCAAACCGATTGAATCAATACGTTCTTGCAGTATTCGTTATCTAGAGAACCCAAGTATTACGTTAGAACAATTATTATCCCAAAAAAATATAAATTGGCAGGGTGGTTTTACAGAATCTTGTTTTGGTTCAGTCTATGATTTGGCTGGCCGTCGCTATCGGGGTACCGGGAAAAAGAATCAACAGAACTTGGATGTGCCTGAGTATTCAATTAAAAATACCAAGCAGCAGGGTGATGTTATACAATTTGATTTTAAATTACTGGTAGCGAATTAATCATGTTAGTGGGAATGCGGAATATACTAATTACTAATAGTGTCATTGCAGTATTTTGCGCGGTGAATTTTTATTTACCAATAACTGCTGATGGCTGGACCGAAGTCCGTACCGCGCTAGTGATTACTGCCGGATTGTTTGTATTTACCACCATCATTATGTTTGTGCGCTATTGGCTGGTTTGGTATTTTATTCGAGTTTTGTGTTATGCCAATGCACTGGTATTGGTCTTATATTTCATTAGCTTAGTAGGAAAAGGTTTTTTATTTTCGTTACCGGTTTATACTTTATTATTTGTATTGTTTGGGTTTTATTTTATCGGTGTTCGCGGATATTTAAATTCTGAGGAAGTGCGAGTAATATTTGGTGTTAAACCGAACCTTAGTTGATTGGGTTATATTGAAAATATCATATGAAAATTGTCGATAGTCAGCGAATTTGGTCAGCCCCTGCAAAATTAAATTTGTTTTTGCACATTACTGGTCAACGGGAAGACGGCTATCATTTGTTGCAAACGGTATTTCAATTTTTGGATTATGGCGATGCCATGCAGTTTTCATTACGGCAAGATGGTCAAATCGTTCGTCAGACTGATTTACCGGGTATTCCTGAATCTGAAGATTTGATAGTCTGTGCTGCCAATTTACTGCAACAAGAGCTTGGAGTTAGTCTGGGCATTGATATTCGCATCGATAAACGCCTACCGATGGGGGGGGGTCTTGGTGGTGGCAGCTCAGATGCCGCTACAACCTTGGTGGCTTTGAACCAAATTTGGGATTGTGGCTTATCCCGCGAACAATTAGCCGAGCTGGGTTTGACGCTGGGAGCGGATTTACCCGTGTTCATTCATGGTCATGCTGCCTGGGCCGAAGGGGTCGGAGAGCAGTTAAATTCAATAAATCCAGTCGAACCTTGGTTTGTTGTACTAAATCCGGCAATTAATGTGCCTACAAGTGCAATTTTTTCGTCTAAGAGTTTGAACCGAACGTGCTCAGCGATTACAATACGCGACTTCCAGGAAAACTCGGCAATGTTGGAAAATGTTTGCGAGTCGGTAGTTCGGGAGTTATATCCTGAAGTGGATGAAGCTTTACGCGATTTATCCCAGTTTGGGGTGGCTAGAATGACGGGCACTGGTGCATGTATTTTTGCTGCGTTTGCAACTGCAACGCTAGCAAGTGATGTTTTTCGTGTTTTAGAAACAAAATGGTCCGGTTTTGTTGCGAAAGGGTGTAATATATCGCCTCTCTATAAACCAGTGAAAAACTAGGATTATAGATAAATATATATGAAAAGCGTTCTTGGGACGTCGCCAAGCGGTAAGGCACTGGGTTTTGATCTCAGCATGCGCAGGTTCGAATCCTGCCGTCCCAGCCATTTTTTGTTCAAACTCAGTAGCGAATAATGCTAAAAAGTACGAACAGTACAATTAAATTAGGCGATTCGGAGGCACTGTGGCACTAAGTGGCATGATGGTATTTTCAGGTAATGCAAATCCTGAATTAGCCAAAAAAATTGTTAAACGTCTTAATTTACCCCTCGGAAAAGCCGTTGTGAACCACTTCAGTGATGGAGAGGTGATGTTTGAGATCATGGAAAATGTTCGTGGTCGCGATGTTTTTATTGTACAGCCAACGTGTGCACCAACAAATGATAACCTAATGGAATTAGTCGTCATGGCTGATGCCATGAAGCGCGCTTCAGCGGCGCGTATTACTGCTGTTATGCCATATTTTGGCTATGCACGACAAGATCGACGACCACGCTCTGCAAGGGTGCCTATTACCGCACGTGCGGTTGCTAATATGCTCGAGAGTGTTGGAATTAATCGTTTATTAACCATTGATTTACACGCAGACCAAATCCAAGGTTTTTTTAATGTGCCGCTTGATAATGTTTATGCATCACCGGTGTTATTAGGTGATGTATGGCGGCAAAAATATCCTGATTTAATGGTTGTGTCACCCGATGTGGGTGGTGTGGTTCGTGCGCGAGCCTTGGCTAAACGGCTTGATGATGCAGATTTAGCGATTATTGATAAGCGTCGACCACAAGCAAATCAGGCTGAAGTGATGAATATCATCGGTGATGTACGGGATCGTACTTGTGTCATTATTGATGATTTAGTGGATACTGCTGGAACCTTAGGCCATGCTGCTGATGCATTAAAAGATCACGGTGCAAAACGGGTTGTGGCTTATTGTACTCATCCAGTGTTATCCGGTAAGGCGGTATCGAATATCGAAAATTCATTATTGGATGAATTGGTTGTGACCGATACCATTCCGTTATCGTCAGAAGCGTCACACTGCAGCAAGATACGACAATTGAGTATCTCTGAAATGCTGGCGGAGACGATGCGTCGAGTGAGTAACGAAGAATCGGTTAGTTCAATGTTTATTGACTAACACCAAATACTAATTTTTCGTCATACTAGATTATGTATTTTCTGGTATGATTTTTATCGTTTCTCTGGTCGAAGGAGAAACAACTTTACTGGTCTTTTAAGATCAATTTAATTTAGGAGTAGAACCATGAGTAACGAAGATTTTATTATCGAAGCTACAGTTCGAACTGACCGAGGGAAAGGTTCGAGCCGCCGTCTCCGTCATTCGGAAAATGTACCGGGTATTGTGTATGGGGCAAATAAAGAAGCTACAGCAATTAGTACCGATCATAAAAAGTTAATGCATCATTTGGAGCATGAATCTTTTTATTCTCATATTTTGGTATTGGATCTTGACGGTAAACAAGAAAAAGTAATCTTAAAAGATTTACAACGTCATCCTGCAAAAATGGCTGTATTGCATTTAGATTTACAGCGCGTCGACGCGAATACTAAAATTCGTATGTTGGTACCATTGCATTATATCAATGAAGAGACTTGTCCTGGTGTTAAAGAAGGCGGTATCGTAACGCATAGTTCAACAGAAGTTGAAGTACATTGTTTACCTGCTGATTTACCCGAGTTCATTGAAGTGGATTTATCCGCTGTTGAGTTAAACGGTAATGTGCATTTATCCGATTTAGCATTACCAAATGGCGTAGAGTTAATCGAATTAACGCACGGTGCTGGACACGATCAATCGATTGCAAGTGTTCATCTTGCTCGTGGTGCAAAAGAAGGAGCTGAGGAAGAAGAAGAAACTAAAGTTGAAGGCGATGATGCAGGCACTGCAGACGCTGAATAAGATTTAGTTTTTAATCGGAAGTACAAAGGAAAAGGCATTGTCGGCGCAAATTAAACTCATCGTAGGATTAGGTAATCCCGGATCAGACTATGATAAAACGCGCCACAATGCCGGGTTCTGGTTTATTGATGAAATAACCAGGCAAAATTCAGTTCATTTAAAACCCGAGTTAAAGTTTCACGGTAGCTCTGGTAAAACTCAAATTGCATCTCAAGACGTTTGGTTATTACAACCTTCAACTTACATGAACAATAGTGGTCAAGCAGTGAATTCACTAGCGCGTTATTACAAGATTGCAGTTGAAGAGATTTTAGTCGTACATGATGAACTGGACATCGAACCAGGAATTGTGCGTTTAAAGAAAGGCGGTGGTCATGGCGGTCATAATGGCTTGCGTGATATTATCAGCCACCTTGGTAGTAAAGAGTTTTATCGTTTGCGTTTAGGAATTGGTCATCCTGGTAATGCTCGAGATGTTTCCGATTATGTGCTTAAAGCGCCATCAAAATCGGATAAAGCTCAAATAGAAATGTGTATCGACGATGCACTACGAGAACTTCAAGATATCGTTTGTGGTGAGTTTGCAGCAGTAATGAACACACTGCATACAAAAAAATAATGTCAGTAATTTAAATTAGTTAATTAATAACATCAGGTACGTAAATCATGGGATTCAAATGCGGCATTGTTGGTCTACCGAATGTAGGCAAATCAACACTATTTAATGCATTAACCAAAGCCGGTATACAAGCAGAAAATTATCCGTTTTGTACCATCGAGCCAAATGTGGGTGTGGTACCGGTGCCAGATGCACGCTTAGATAGTCTAGCCTCAATAGTAAACCCCGAAAGAGTGTTACCCACAACAATGGAGTTTGTTGATATTGCCGGCTTAGTTGCAGGCGCATCAAAAGGTGAAGGTTTAGGTAATAAATTTTTAGCAACCATTCGAGAAACCGATGCGATTGCACAAGTGGTACGTTGTTTTGAAGACGACGATGTTATTCATGTCGATGGTAAAGTAAACCCAGAAAGTGATATTGAAGTCATCAACACCGAACTTGCATTAGCTGATTTAGACAGCATTGAAAAAGCCATTCACAAATGCACTAAAATAGCCAAGTCTGGTGATAAAGCCGCCAAAGTAAAGCTCGCGGTGTTAGAAAAAATTCAAGTGCAGCTTAATGACGGCAAACCCGTTCGAGCCATGGGTTTAACCGAAGACGAACAAGCCTTAATAATAGGCATGGCATTGTTAACCAACAAAGCCATTATGTACATTGCCAATGTCAGCGATGACGGTTTCGAAAACAATCCATTGCTTGATACAGTAAAAGCCATAGCCGATGCTGAAAATGCACCAACCGTACCTGTTTGTGCTTCCATCGAAGCTGAAATGACCGACTTGGAGGACGATGAACTCATGGAGTTCTTAAAAGACATGGGCCTGGACGAACCCGGCTTAAACCGCGTCATTCTAGCAGGACATGATCTATTAGGCTTGCAAACCTATTTTACAGCAGGCGTAAAAGAGGTTCGGGGTTGGACTGTCGCTAAAGGAGCCACAGCACCACAAGCTGCCGGAGTCATTCATACCGACTTTGAAAAAGGCTTTATTCGAGCCGAAGTGACCGCCTATGATGACTTCATTGAATTCAATGGTGAAGCTGGCGCTAAAGATGCGGGTAAACTGCGCTTAGAAGGAAAAGAATACATCGTAAAAGACGGTGATGTTATGCATTTTAGATTTAATGTGTAATAGTAAACTTTAAGTTATTGATTTATATAGATGTAATATTAAAAAGCCACGGTTAACGCTTGACATTCAAGCGCGATCCAAGCAAAATGCGCGGCTCTTTATGTTATAATTTATACCTCAAATATCATATAAGGCTATGTAGCTCAGCTGGTTAGAGCACAGCATTCATAATGCTGGGGTCGGTGGTTCAAGTCCACCCATAGCCACCATCTTAAGCAACCCCACTTCTTTGTTTATTACTTAAGGGCACAGTAAGTCCAAGTGTGTTCTAATCATTTGATCTACTTAGCCAATCATTAATATTATTGTTTTCAAAATATTCAAACTTCTTCGGGTATTAATTTTCAATATTTAATTCTATTCACAATTGCTTATCGTTATAAAACGGCGCAGAAAATGTTATGCCCAGTAATTATTTTAAAATGCCCACAAAATTAAACGTAGCTTTAAGTCGCGCCTGACTATAATAGTTATTGAATAAGGAAAATATGTTTTATTTATACTTTTATTTTATAAAATGGAGAATAATTAATGAAAAAAACTGTTTATATTAATATCCATCACCCAGAATCATTATCAGGTTATAAGAATATATCTATTGGTTCATGGTTAACTCAATGCCAAGATTATATTGGTTTGAGCAATGTTGAGTTATCAGAACGGTTACTACACTGTGGTTACTGTATAGGTAAAAACTTCATATCTATGTTACGTAAAGATGAGACAAAGTTACCAGTTGAGCATGTTGACGATATGTTGAAATGTTTAGATTACGAAAAACATGAATTATCTGAAATGAAACAGATTATTATAACAGCGTTATTGGTGGATAGAAAAATGCCTAAGCTTGCGGATTTTTTTGATGAAAAGAATAGAAAACAATTTGAGTTAAAAAAGGAGAAAGCAGTATCAATTTGTAGAATAAGTAGAACTTGATAAGATTTTTGAGATGATGGTGGTACTAATGACATGTCTAATTTTTCGTTAACAAAAAATGAACCTTATCATAAAATATTCACTAACCAGCAAACTAGTTTAACCAAAGGATTAAAGGCTGGTGATTTCATAGTTATCGAATTTCCAGTACCAAAAGGAAACCTGTATCCACCAGTAAAATAGGCTTAAGACAATGTATCTAGATATTTTAAATGAAATTAACGAGTACGATATAAAGGAATTTGACGAACCGACTTTTAATGATCCAGTGTCTAACAGTGTCCTAGAGCAATTCGTTAAAGAATCGCGAATTGCTTTACAGTATACGCCACTTGATTTTTTCTTGGTTTATTAGTAAACGTCTGGCCAACGGCACCTAAAATAACTGATCAAGCTGATGATCCGTTAACCATGTTTCACCTTTATCGGTAATATTTATCTCTCTAACAGAATTTATAAATACATCACGGAGTAGCCATTGCTTAAAA
>CAYQUC010000042.1:0-3930 GCA_964420605.1 uncultured Thioalkalispiraceae bacterium
GGTGCTTATTCACCGGCACCAGTGATAACTGAAGAAATGCACCACACTATCATGGATAGTGTCATTATGCCGACCGTTACCGGTATGGCGGCTGAGGGAATGCCCTATACTGGTTTTTTATATGCCGGTGTCATGATTGATTCAGAAGGCATACCAAAAGTATTGGAATTTAATTGCCGTTTTGGCGATCCAGAAACTCAACCCATTATGATGCGTTTAAAATCCGATTTAGTTGAAATGTGTCTAGCAGCCGTTGAGAAACGCCTAGACAGTATCAAAATTGAGTGGGATCCACGCGCTGCAGTGGGAGTGGTGTTAGCCGCTGGTGGGTATCCAAATGAATATGCCACGGGTAACGTTATTACGGGTTTAACCAACGCCAATAATGATACTCACGGTAGTAGCCAAAAAATATTTCATGCAGGTACTATTCTTAAAGATAATCAAGTACTTACCAGTGGTGGGCGGGTTCTGTGTGCCGTTGGTTTAGGCGCAAACGTTAGTCAAGCGCAACAAACTGCGTATGATCTTGTTAACACCATTAACTGGGATGGAGTTGAATTTAGAACCGATATTGCTTATCGGGCTGTTAATCGCGAGAAAGACAGCTAAACCATTAATATTTAAAGATAAATTTTAAAGCTATGTATTTTTATGTGGGTAATTCGCGGATTTTTCACTATCCGGGCATCAAGTGCAATTTCAACAAGACTTTGTGTCGATCTTTGATTAGAATAGCGTCCCAATTAAACCTAAATCGCAAAATTAACTTGGGATTTAGTGCACAAATAACGTGCGTTGTGCGACGAAGCACGCAAGTTACGATATACTAGCATTACAAACCCTTTTGAGGAGTATTCATGTCTGTAAAACACCCTGTCATCGCTGTTACCGGTTCATCTGGTGCTGGTACCACCACTGTAAAAAATGCTTTTGAGCATATTTTCTATCGGGAAAAAATTAACCCACTCATTATCGAGGGTGACAGTTACCACCGTTATGATCGCGCTTCCATGAAAGGTGCTATCGAAGAGTTTACTGCAAAAGGTAAACAATTATCGCACTTTGGCCCAGAAGCAAATGAATTTGATATTCTAGAACAAACATTTGAAAGCTATGGTAAAGATGGCACGTGTAAACGTCGTTATTATTTACACAGTGACGAAGAAGCACAACCATTTGGCCAACAACCCGGCGAGTTTACTCCGTGGGAAGACATCAAAGCTGGCACAGACTGTCTTTTTTATGAAGGCTTACACGGTGGCGTAGTCAGTGACACTGCCAATGTAGCACAGCATGTTGATTTATTAGTTGGTGTTGTACCAATTGTTAATCTTGAGTGGATCCAAAAAATCTTCCGCGATAATGACCAACGTGGTTATTCAGCCGAAGCAATTGTTGATACTATTTTACGTCGTATGCCAGATTACGTTAATTACATTACGCCACAATTCTCAAGAACCGATATTAACTTTCAGCGTGTGCCTACGGTGGATACTTCAAATCCATTTATTGCGCGTGACATCCCTACTCCGGATGAAAGTTTTATTGTGATTCGATTCCGTGAACCTGAACGAGTTGATTTTCCGTATTTACTAAATATGATTTCAGATTCTTTTATGTCTCGTCCAAACACCATTGTTGTACCGGGTGGTAAAATGGGTTTTGCAATGGAATTAATCTTAGCACCTCGCATTCATGAAATGCTTGATGAAAAAAGAAAAAGTTAGTTTTAATGTTTAATAAAAGAACCGGGTTATCCCGGTTTTTTTAAACTGTTTTTTATACATAGAATATGAACTAGCAGGGTAATTGTGGACTGTTTATTTTGTAAAATTGTGAATAAAGAGTTAGATGCCAATATCGTTTATGAAGACCAAGATATTCTTGGTTTTAAAGACATCGCTCCTCAAGCTCCGATTCATATACTATTTATTCCAAAAAAACACATTAAAACACTGAATGATTTATCAGATAGCGATACGCTGATTGCAGGCAAGCTAATCATTGCCGCTAAAAATTATGCCAAGGAAATAACAGTAGCTGAAAATGGCTATCGAGTAATTGTAAATTGCAATAAAGACGGTGGACAAACAGTTTATCACATACACCTGCATTTACTCGCCGATCGACAATTACACTGGCCCCCAGGATAACTCAAGGTTTATGTCACTTTAGTCGATAAACCGGTAGATTAGTGATCTGGGTCAAAATGAAAATCACTATCTAAGATAAAATACGTGATAACGTAAATTATTTAAAATCCACCAAATTTATAGTTAATAATAATATTATTTTTTTCGGAAATATTACATGAAATTTTATTTAACATGCAGTCTTATCTTCTTCAGCCTTATTGGCAATATCCATGCATCAGCACTCGATAAAAAAGGAAAATGGTATTTTTATTACGGCTGGAATCGTGCTACCTACAGTAATAGTGATTACCGTCTTACTGGCGAAGATTATGACTTTACGCTACGTGATGTCAAAGCCAAAGACACTCAATCTAAATTAGGTTTTGATCCATATTTACACCCAACAAATTGGTCAGTACCGCAAACAAATATACGCATGGGTTATTATTTCACCGATACATTATCAGTTTCATTTGGCAACGATCACATGAAGTATATTATGGAAAATAACCAAACTGTCAATTTTGAAGGCAGTATAAGCACCGGAGATGGTTTTGATCGCAGTGGTAACGGCACACAAAAATTAACGGCTGACTTTTTACTCTTCGAACATACTGATGGTTTAAACTTTTTTTCAACCGAGGTAGAAAAATACTTTCCAGTATGGTCAAGTACAAATGGTGAAAATGCACTGTCATTATTTACCGGTCCGGGGCTCGCCATTATGTACCCAAAAACCAATGCTACTTTATTTGGCAATCCTAGAAATGATGAATTTAATGTTGCAGGTTTTGGCATGAGCATTAAAGCAGGGATTGAGTTTATTTTTTATGAACGTTATTTTACACGTATAGTAGCCAAGTACGGTGAAATAAGAATGCACAATGTTAGAACAACATCAAGTTCGCGAGACAAACTATCACAGAAATTTTATTTCTCTGAAGGTTATATCGTATTTGGTGGTTTATTTTAAACTTTTTGAGGTGTTAAAACTCACTGTTTTAGCGCCTTAGATCTTGCGACATAACTTGTATGCCTCCGGTTAATACACTCACTTTAAAACCATTTTGAGCCAATAAAAAAGATCCTGAAGAACTTCTAGCACCCGTTCGGCAACAACAAATATATTCCGAATCTTTATCCAGCTCAGTCATCCGTAACCGTAGCTCATGCAAAGGAATGTTAATCGCGCCCGGTAACCGGCTGTGGTGAAATTCTTTGGCATGACGAACATCCAGCCATTTAGCCCCTTTTAATACCTTGGAACGAGCCTCATCTGCCGAGACTCGCGCCATTAACGGTTCTATTAATAACTCATCAAAATCTTGTTTCGATAAACGCATTAATATGCCATCGCTAGTCATACTGACACTCGCGTTACGAGGTGACTTAGCAACTAATGCTTCTTCACCAAAACTAGTGCCTGCAGATAATGTTGCCAACTCAATTGTTCGGGTAACGACCGCTGTACCATCAGTAACAATGTAGTAATAATCACCTTCCCCACCTTGTTCGATGATCCTATCCCCCTTAGTAACCTTAACGGATTCCATTTTTTCAAGTAGATTCTTAACATTTGCAGGCGGCATATTTTTAAACGCCATGATCTGTCTGATTTTACGAATCCAATCTCTTGATTCATAAACAATTGGATTATCAGGACTTTCTTTCTTAGTACTTGGTGTTTCTTTTTTGGGGACAGCAGCTTTGCTCTGCTCGGGTGTTTTATCGGGTGTTGCAGCTTTGCTCTGCTCGGGTGTTTTATCGGGTGTTGCAGCTTTGCTCTGCTCGG
>CAYQUC010000042.1:4187-26079 GCA_964420605.1 uncultured Thioalkalispiraceae bacterium
TGGTCTGCTCGGACGTTTTATCGGGTGTCGCAGCTTTGGTCTGCTCGGACGTTTTATCGGGTGTCGCAGATTTGATCTGCTCGGACGTTTTCTCTGGTATCGCAGCTTTGGTCTGCTCGGACGTTTTCTCTGGTATCGCAGATTTGGCCTGCTCAGGTGTTTTTACGATTGCAGTATTTTTTTTGTTACTATCGGTTTTGTCTGGAACCGCAGACAACGTTGATTTTATGCCTTTTTTATTTAATTCTAAATCTACCTTAGCAGGATTTAATGCTTTATTTTCAGTTGTTTGTAAGTTGGATAAGGTTTTATCATTACTATTATTACTGAAATCTTTTTCACGTTTAAATTTATTAGGATCTTGGCTTTTACTCAAGTTTAAATCAGGTAATTTTTGATTCGCTTTATTTTGTTGTTTTTTAGATAATTCACTAGTTTTTAATTCATTTAGCTCAGGTTTAATGGTTTTAGTAAAATCAGCCTTGTTATCATTGCCCTGTCTTTTTGCAAATTCAATTGAATCAAGTACTGCTCGCTCAACTAATTTTTCTACCTGACTATTTTCACTGTTAGCTGAAGATGAACTTTCAGATAATTCTGCAACTGCTAGCTGATCCCACATCATCATGTAGTCAAGAACACTATTATCGATACGTACTATATCAACCGAACTCATGGCAACAGCAGAGAACTGCCGGGGCTGACTATCGTCTAACGGATAATGACCTTCTTTGGAGTTACTGCTAATAGTCGTTTCATTTTTGTTGCGCGATGACTTTAACTGTACATCACCATTTAGCACATAAATAGTTTGATTATCGACATCACCTTCACGAAAAAGGCTAACCCCCATATTGACGTGTTCCACGTCAGATAAACTAACGAGCTCATCAATACGTTCGTTTGATAAACTGGATATTGGTTCTAATTGACGTAAACTGTCTCGAGTGACAGCGAGTACTGGTGTTTTATCTACTTGACCCATGATTGACCGTTAATGTAATAATTAAAAAACTATTTGAAAATAAACTATTGACACTTACTCAGTATCATTTAATTTAGCCTTAGACCTGTGTCGAGTAATAATTCATTGCTAATAATAAATCAGTATAATTCAAATTATTTAGAAACCCATAAAAGTGTTAGCTATTTATAATATTCATTACATACTCGACCTAATCTAATCTAATTATAGAATATTTACCGTAACATCAAGTGTATCGTAGGTCTCACTAAACACTTGGATTCAATTATAATGAGACTATCATCACATTAATAATAACTATTAAATAAATCAGATTTTATGCCGACTATTCTATTGTTCATCAAATGGGCACAAAAGAATAATGGATACAGTCGATATACTCAGTGAAATTTTCAATTTACATAAAATAGAGTATCAGTATATTGAAAACTTAATACCCGACAATGCTCAAAGTGTCTGGTCGACAAATGCTGTAACTCTAAACAACCTTGCAAAAGTCACTCTATTAAAGTCATCCGATTCAATTATTTTCGCGATTTACCCTGCGAATCATTATATTAATCTCGCAGCGTTAATAGAAAACCTTAATATTTCTGTTTATTTCTTAAATATTTCAGAAATTCTGATATTTAAACAACAATTTGATAAACATGACATAAACCAACTTATAACAGAGCACAACATCCAACTCATTTTCGATAGTGAGGTTAGTGATTTAAATACCATTCTATTTAATGCTGATTCAAATAAACGTTACCTTAGTGTCGAGTCACAGTACCTTGAAAAACTCATGGTGGAAACATCCATTGGTTATCAGTTTTCAGAAACCAAGCCTGAATTTATTTTTCAACCCAATTTAACGCTTGGTGCACCACGCTTAAATCTCAGTAATAAAATATCTAACTTACAAACATTACCTATTTTACCTGAAATAGCATCACAAATTTTACAATTGCAAAATAATTCTGATGCATCGGTACACTTACTGTCTGAAATCGTATCAAAAGATCTGGCATTAACCAGTCTAATTTTACGGTATGCCAATTCTGCATTGTTTGGTCTTCGAGGTAGTGTAGAGACTATCTATGACGCAATTTTACGTGTTTTAGGCTATGACACTGTTCTGCATCTTGCTATCGGTCTGGCTTTGGGTAATTCGTTTAAACTGGATAAGAAAGGACCCCTTGGTGCAAACACTATTTGGGATCATGCAGTTTTTAGTGCAGCTATCTGCCAAAAACTCAGTCAACAATGTCCAGTGGAATGCCGCCCCAGCCCTGGGCAGGCTTACCTTGCCGGCTTACTTCACGATATTGGTTATTTGGTATTAGCCAGTTCGTTTGAAACAGAGTATTTTTGGTTAAATAAATTAACCGCATCCAAACCTGATGTACCAATGACAGTGATCGAATATCAATTACTTGGCATTCAACATACAGAGTTAGGAAAAATCCTGTTACAAAGTTGGAATATGCCAGAATTTTTAAAGGTCACTGTTTCTGAGCATCATAATGAAGATTATCAGGGGATTCATTGTGAATTTTCAAATTTAGTGCTATTAGTTGATACCGCATTAAAATCAAGCCGATCATCGGATGCCTATACCGAAAAGTTACCAGACGA
Organism: uncultured Thioalkalispiraceae bacterium; assembly: GCA_964420605.1. Taxonomy (GTDB): domain Bacteria; phylum Pseudomonadota; class Gammaproteobacteria; order UBA6429; family Thiohalophilaceae; genus CAYQUC01. The sequence continues at coordinate 6,796 of CAYQUC010000042.1, forward strand.
GGTGGTGGCAAGATTAGGGTTAACTGAAGACATAATCTATGACACAGTTAATGCTGTTTTAGAGTGTAGTGAAAACTTAAACCTCATGGTAGTAGCAATGTCAGCCTAACGCTAATTAGCCCAAATTATAATCTAAGCCCACCTAAGCGCCGAGTAACCAAGTATCGATACCACAACATGCCAATAACAAAAGCAACTATAAAAATAATAATTGAAACTATAATTAAAAAACTATGACTACTGCCCAACTGATCGACGTATTTCGCTTCTAAAACTCTGGCTAACTTCAATTCAATATCAGACTTTTCTGAGCGAATAGTATCAAGATCGGTTATCAGCACCATTTTAACTTTCGTTAAGTTATCTATCGACTGTTCTAATTCGGAGATAATGCCGTTTTGTTTCTCAAACTTGACATTTAATGCGTCAAATTTTTCACGGATTGGGATATCCTTGGTCATATAAACTTCTTTGACCCAGCCAATAATTCCCGTTTCGGTTTTAATTTTAATATAACCCGCTTCACTTTCTATCACGGTCAAATGCATCCCCGATGTCACCACATTAATCGGTGCTATACTACTATCAGGACTAGGCCTAACACCTACTCTTAAATTATCACTGACGTATACTGTTTCAGCATAACTCACGGAAATTTCACAAAAACTCAGGAGTATGAAACTGCATATGAGCGTTAAAGATCTTATATTTGATCGGAGTTTTAGCATATAACTATCTATAGTTTAATTTTTCTAATTTGATTCAGTTTCAGAGCTTATTATTAAGGATGATAACACTAATTGATATCGGCTTCAGTTCAAAGCTCTTTATAGCTATAATTAAATAATTTAAACATTTTTAATATGTTATATAATTTTAAAGTTCACTTAACACTAGATATACTTGATTCGATCGTATTTCCAGCGGCAATTTTGTGAGAGATTGACCTCGACAAGGTCCCCAAACACATAGACCATCTGTAAACAGGAATTGAGCACCGTGTGTTGCACATTGAATTGTAGTTTTATCGAAGTTCAGAAAAACATTCTCTTGCCAGTTTAATTCGACACCAATATGAGGACAGCGGTTCTCATAAGCGAATAATTGTCCACGCCATTTTACTATAAAGCCATGATGACGTTCATCTAACCGGTTATATTCAAACTGTTTAGTCGATAATTCTGCTAAATCATCTACTTTGCACAAATACATTTTAATCCTTATCAAAATATAAATTTTAAATTTATCATGCATTTATTTAAACATACATTTTAAATTAACGCTAAAAACACCTTAATACAGGCATATCGGCGATAAAATTTGTTACTAATTTATTATTTTAATATTTTTACTTAGCAAAAAACGCGTTTTATACTGAAATAATAGTCTTTTCATTAAAAAAAATGAATTTTACCGCCACTTTGTTTCAGAGTATGCTATTGTATATGCAATTCGCAAACGTCTACTGATCACCAATTGGAGCAACCATGGCTACTAAGAAAAAAGCAAAAAAGAAAACATCAAAGAAAAAAGTTGTAAAAGTCGCACCTAAAATTAAAGCGATTAAAGAACCATTAACTAAATCGGTTATGTTTAGTGAACTTGCTGAACGAACAGAACTGTCTAAAAAACAAATCACCCTAGTTTTTGAAGAATTGCAAAATTTAATCAATGGTCACGTTAAACGAAATGCAGCTGGTATCTTTACGTTACCTGGCTTATTAAAAATCAAAGTTGTACGAAAACCTGCAACTAAAGCACGTAAAGGTATTAATCCTTTTACTGGCGAACCTACCATTTTTAAAGCTAAACCAGCTAGAAATGTGATAAAAGTTCAAGCATTAAAAGCACTTAAAGAAATGGCTAAATAAGGTAGTAGTTCGGAAATAATTTTTTGTTTATTACTTTTGTTCTACAAAAAAACCGATTCTCGAATCGGTTTTTTTGGTTTAAATGCCTATAAATAGCTACTTTTACTTTTTATACTAAAATGAAAAGTTCATTCCAAAAATGACACCTTCATCCAAGGTGACAGTCCCTCTATCTTTAATATCAATCGTGACCGATTGATACCCAATAAATAAAATTGATAATGGAATCACCTGATAACCTGCTCGAATACCATAGTCAATCAATTTATTCGAATCACCAAATGAAACTGGCGCGGGCGCAATATAATAATGTCCACCAAATTCAAATCCCGGTAATGTCACAGGGGAGAATGATAAATCACCACCTAATGCAATAACAGCGGCTGTGCTCGTTGGAATACTGGCATTGGTTACTTCACCGTAATAACCTCGTAACCCTAAACTTGCAATAATTGGCGCATCTATGTTCTCACCGCTCACTAATAATCCAGCTATAGCCAAGTAGTTTTGATTACTGTCATAAATTAGTCCTGCTTCATATTGCAGTCGATTAGTATCAGCTCCACCGGTATACGTAAAACGAGCAACATCGTTACTCAGTTGAGCGTTTATCGATCCGGCAAATAGTGAAGCGGTATAACTAAAAAACAAACAAACTACAAAAATTTTCTTGAACATCAACAACCCCAAATTTATTATTAGTTTTATTATACTAGTGATCTTAATACTAACTGGATATCATGTTTTGCATCCAGCAATACTTTCATACTCTCGTCAGGCCCTTCCAAACTCAACCCTAATTTGTTAAACGACGGAATTTCAGTTAACTTGGGTAAATTACTCGCACTGTTTGAGCCAAATAAGCTGTGAATTTTGGCGACAATAACTACATCGCTATAATTCGTTGTTTCACTACCACTGCGTGATAAATCGGTCACTTGCTCAGGTATTTTTTGAAGAGCATCACTAAATCCCCATTTTTGTAATATTTTTACACCTATCGCTGGGTGTAAGGATTCTAATATCGACTCTATCTGTGCTTCGTCTTCGAGCAGTTCAGGAAACGCTTCAATATAATTTAATATTGGTAACTTTCCAATATTATGAACCAATCCAGCCAAGAGTGCAGTATCAACTTGTAAATGTGGTATTTTTCTGGCAATAACACTACTAATTGCAGCAATATAACTGCTTTCCTTCCAAATTTTTTTCAAACGCTTACACACAACCACAGACGAGGAGGAAAACATATTGTGCATTACCAAACACGTTACGATGTCACGTGTGGTTTTCATCCCAAGCTTTGATATGGCAGTGTAACAATCACCTGCTACTGTTGCGGTTTTATATAAGGGAGAGTTAGAAATTTGAATGATACGCGCCGTAATCGATGTGTCACTTTGAATAATAGAAGCTAAGTCTCGAATACTTTTGTCTTCATCATTAACTGCCGTTCTCACTTTTAACGCTATTTCAGGCAGTGACGGTAAACTAATACGATCGCTTTCAAACTCACTATTTATTTTTTGAGTTAATTTTTCTACAGCACTCACAAATACCTCCACGGTTCGTGATTACGCTTCACTTATAACAGTAGACTACCCAAGCTATTTTTCGAGTTTAATTTGAATTTCTGATAAGGTTTGCTTATAAATATGTTGATGTACCCCAGCAATCGATACCGCTTTTTGAGCATATTTTAATGCTTGCTCTAAATCATTAACATCAATAGATATCTGAGCTAGGTTATTAAAAGCAGGTGCATAATTTGGCCATTTATTAATAATGTGTAAATAACGTTTTTTTGCTTTTACAAATTCAGCGTTGGAATAATAACTATTTGCTAATCCCATATTAAAATTCTGACTATTGGGCCACTTTTCTACGGCTGAGTGATACGAGGTTATTAACGTCGGCCATTTCTTTAATCGCTCCAGACTCACCAATGCGGTAAAATAACGCAGCTCATCCACATTCACTGGAAACTCACCCGGTTTTAATATCCTAAGTCCCCAATACCCAGCCCGAGCCCAAGTACGTTCAAATAAAGACACGCTCACTCGATGCTGCTTTTCTTTACCCGAGCGAAGGATTATTTGCTCCTGCTTTAAATCAAAACCAACAACTACTGCAAAATGCCATTGTGTATACCAATCTAAGCCTAGATTTTGAAATACCAAAACGGGGTTTCCTGCTTTAACTTCATCAAGTAAATGCTGTAATTTTGGTTGAATCAAATACGGTACCCGGTCAAAACGACGGGTTGCGGCAACTAGCTCAACCTGTAAGCTGCCTTTTTTCTTTGGAATATAGACCAGAGGTTTAAGTTGTGCTGGTGTCACAACAATTCCGCTCTCATTAAGTACTGTGGCTAAAGCTGCAGGACCACATTGATATTCCTGTTGCGGAAAAAAAACGGTTTGTGTTAATTCTGTAGCGGGATAACGTACGCTATAATTTAATTCATATAAGGCATCAGTTTGCGGTGTACCCGCGCAACCCGATAAAAATGAAAATAGAAATAGTAAAGCCACAAGCCCATATAAGCACCGAAACCGTGCAACAAACACTCTTAAAATTGTGTTATTAATTTTCAATGACAACCGGTTCTTTTCGCTTTCGTTCTATACGCCGGTCGATAATTTGGCCATCAGTTTCGTCTGATCGGGTATTTCGTGATGTTTTTTTAACGAATGGAAATAAGTCGGTATAACCCGCAATATCAGTAAATAATAATACCAAAAACACAAGTGCTATGGTCGTTAAAGCGTCACCACCGGCAGGCAATTCAGAAATTTCTGATGATAACACGGCTATTTCAATATCAGTCATTGAATTTAATCGGCTTTGAACCTGCTCGACACTAACTCCTAATGCAACTAACTCTTGTTCAAGTAAATTGCGATTAATCGTTACGTTTTGACTCAATGAGATCATTGTATCGAATTGATTTTGCGATGCTTGTTCTGAGGCTATTTGCGGAGTAGATAGCATTGCGGCAGACACTGTCAAATTGACATTAAAACAAACCAAGGTTAATAACACCATCCCTCGTGATACAAAAACCTTACGACAAAATAAATTCATTCAATATTCCTCAATTAATCTACATTAATTAACATAATAGCGTTAATGCTTATCAATATTCAATTTAATTTATCAAAATTTGCCCACAAAAACACAACGGCCTGAACAAGTTCAGGCCGTTAAAGTCGATATTAGAAAATAAATGTTAGTAATTTCTTTGTTTAAATTTAGTGAGTTAAGTGTTTACTGTTTTTATCATTATTAACGCTATTAAAGTTGTTAAACATTTGTCCAAGGTTAGTGGGAGAGCTTCGAACATGACCAAGATAATCTGCTTGTTCGTGTCGATTCTGCGCGACCAGATCAATTCGATCGCGTACTTCTGGATTATCTTGAATAAACTTTAAAAATGAACCACATTCTACCCGAACGACATCAACCTGGGTTAATGCCGAAACGGTAGCAGCGCGTGGTGCGCCGGTTAATAAAGACCATTCTCCAAAATATTCTCCAGATTGCAGTATCGCAAGGTTAAATTTTCTATTGTGCTCTGCATGGCTGACTTTAGCAGTACCATGAATAATGACGTATAAGGCATCACCCTGCTCACCTTCTTTTACAATTGAGCCTCCAATGGGGACACTCACAATAGACGAGCTCTCGCGTAAACGATTTAGCTCGGCAGTGGGTAAATGCCTGAAAACTGAGACTGAACGTAGTGCTGTTTCTGTGATACGACTTTGATAACGAATATTAATCGCTTCATTAAGACCCGAATTCTGCATCATCATGTACTGCATTGTTTTTCCGGTTAATTCTAACAAAACCGTTGGTTTGCTAACACGTACAGTAGAAACCCTTGGAGTATTAAACATTGCCGATATCTCACCAAATAACTCACCGGTACCAAGATGGGCTAATACAAAATGTTCTCGATCACGTTCTTCACTGACTTCGACCTCACCCATAATGATAATGTAAAGTTTGTCATCAACTTGATGTTGTTGGCATAGAATATCTCCTTCATCAACGTGTCTGACTATGCCATGATCTAGTAAATATTCTTTATCACTGACAGTTAAATATTGATCGAATGTTAATTCATTATCTATAACCTTGATGACAGTATCTTGAATAATATCACGAGAAACATGGTTCATTATATTTACCTCAGTGCGCTAGGTGCGTGGTTCATATGTCTATTTATAATATCGACTAAATTCTAAATCTATTAAACTTAGAAACGGAAGTACTTCACATTTTAACTATATTCTGTTTAACTCAACTAGGTATCTAGATACGCTCATATAATTTGTGCATTTCTAATAACAACCTAATTAAGTCAACTTACTTGTCCGTAAACACCACCCAGCTACTATGCATATTACTAATATAAAATAAAATACTTAATATAGAATTAAATACTAAAATATAATAATTAATCAAGTTGTCACACCTGACGATTTAGTTAAAATCCATTATAGTTAAATGTATTGTTGACTGCGCTAATACTAATGAAAGACGTTTACTGTAATTACGATCAAATGATGGTGAATTGCATACAAAGATAGCAGTGCATCTCGTTATTGCAAATAAACCTTATAGCTTATTTTATTAACAATATTTATAGCAATTACGTAATAATATGCAACCACAATTAACATTAAACCAATAATTAATTTCGAAAATGGCTTAAGGAAATTTAACTTTAAATTACTATGTTTTTACCATTTGACCGAAAACCAGATTGGCGCAATCCACCCTATATCACATTGTTTCTGATAGCTGTGAATGTATTGATTTTTGCAATGTTTCAAACTCACGATAGTGCAAAATTCAATGCTGCCTATACTTATTACATGCAGTCTGATCTACCTGAAACTGAATTACGACTTTATATCAACTACTTAACAAATAATGCTCAAAACAATAAAGCCGAGAGCTTCAACCAAGTTTTAAGCCAAAAAAAGATCAAACCGAAACTATTTCAATCGTATGTATTTGATATGCTGGGTGATGGCAGTTATAAAGTTGCCTTAGAACAAAATAAAATAATGCAACCAGATAATGAAAACTACATTCATTGGAAACTGCAACACGACCAGTTTAACGATATGTTGGCTCAGATACCTGGATATCACTATGCATTATTCGCTTCGAACCCAGATGCTTTGGCATTATTCACTTATCAGTTTCTACATGCTGACTGGAGTCATTTAATTGGCAATATGTTTTTTTTATTCATTTTTGGGTTTGTTTTAGAGTCTGCATTGAGTCGTCCAATTTATTTAATGTCCTACATTTTAGCAGGTATGGGTTCTGGGTTATTTTATATATACCTAGATCCTAACAGTACTGCAGCAAACATTGGTGCATCTGGCTCAATATCGGGTTTAGTCGGTATCTACACGGTCATATTTGGATTTAGAAAAATTCGTTTTTTTTATTACATATTAATTTATTTTAATCATGTCAAAGCACCTGCGATAATTTTATTGCCACTTTGGTTGTTTTATGATTTGTCATTACAGTTATGGGTGCCATCTAATGTTAATAATATTGCACATATTGGTGGATTACTTAGTGGTGCCATAATTGCACTCATCATTAAACACTTTACCTCGTTAGTGAATATTAATTATGTCAATGAAGTTGACGATAATGATAATTTTTTAACTAGTTACAATCAGGCGCTCGACTTTATGTCCAAACTTGAATTCGAACAAGCAAGTGCCATTCTGCAGAAACTTTACAATGAAGACCCGACAAACAGTGATGTCCAACTTCAATTATTTAACATAGCAAAACATAAACCAACTTCAGATGTATTTCATAAACAAGCGCGAAACTTATTATTAAACAGCAACGTTGACCAAGTGCCGCTTCAATTACTTTACGATATCTATAAAGAATATAATCATCTAGCAAAACCGCCAAAATTAAGTGCACGCAATTTATTTCAATTAGCTAGCAAATTTTCGGCTCAACCCTATACTCACGAAGCAGAAAAAATAATGCTAGTGTTAATTAAAAAAAGGCCTGAATTTGATAAAATCCCAAAAGGGTTAACTTTATTGATTAAAAATTATCAACTTCAAAATGAGCAAGATAAAACCACACTGTATTTTAATCTATTAAAGAAAAACTACCCTAATAGTTTAGAGGCGAAACAAACCGTGATTTGATATCTTGGTTTACTTTTTATATTTAAGTCTCTTTATCATTTAAGTTTTTAACCATCGCAATATAATCACGCATATCTTGTTCAAGAGCATTGACACTATAATTATTTAATACATATTCCAACACGGTAACGGCTTTACTGTCATTTCCCATTTTTTCGCACATAATTTTTGCAGCAAGAAAATAAGCTCTAGGGATTCCGTCATAACTAGGATGGTCACGGTGAAGATTATTTATACAAGCTAAAGCAATTTCGGTAAAATTTTGTTTATCTAATAATATTGCCATCTCATATCGGGTTTTCGCTTTATCAGGCAAATAGGATGGAATCAGTTCTCTAGTTTCAATTAAAACATCAAGAGCAATTGCTTGTTTATTACTACCCAGTAAACGTTCTATATAACTTGATGCGTGTTGTCCTAGTTCAACAGTTTTCCCCGTTACTTTTAACAACTTATGAAACATAGCACGAGTAGGAAAGTCCGCAGGCGATTGCTCAATATCGTGTATCAATTTTTCTACCGCTAAATCAACCTTGCCTTCTTTAATTAATATTTCAGCACGTGTAATTGCCTCATTGTTTTGTTCTGGATCTTCACCAATTAATTTTGCATGATGGTTATCCAGATCAATTTCTATTTCATACCCAAGCTTTTCATGATATTGAAAAATAACATAACCCATCATGTTATACATGATTAATACAAAGTACATGTTAATAAAAAAATACACTGGCCATAAATTATTATCGGATACAACATTTGTCATTAAATTAAAACTGACTTCACTGCTGATCACTAACAACGTTAAGAAAGCACATAATATAAAATAGGGCTTACCGAGCCTTATAATTAATCTAGCAACAATTAAGGGATTAAAAGCTTTAAAAAAACTATACTCGGTTGCTAAGACCATAATACTCGCAGGCGAAGCTATAATGCTAAAAGCTAAAAATAAAACCAACGCCGTAAATCCAAAAAGATCATAAACTGTAAAATTAACCGCAAACGCTGCAACCAAGATCAATATTTGTTTTAATGGTAAATCTAATTTATTTAATAATAAATCCAACGATACCGCTGGCACCTGCATATGTCCTTTTGCTGTTTGCTCTAATGCACTATAGGCGTACAGTAAAAATAATATTGTCACGATAATGGGAATTGATATCGCCAAAAGGGGATCATACTTTATACCAATTGAAGTAAAACTAAGCAGAATTAAAAACGTTAAAGACGAAATATTAATCGGATAAAGAAAAAAGGTCGGCAAGCGATTCCAAAACGATTCAATACTATTTTCTGCAGCAACAACACTCACTTCTTGATGACACACAGGACATCGAACATCGTCATGTGTTAATTTTTTAGGAATGCAGCTTGCACAAAAATTTATTTGACATGAGTCACAAAACCATTTGGCAGGCCGTTCATTGTGGTATTTACACGCAATTTGCGCCATAATCAGCTCGCCTTAAAACTCAATTGTTACTTTATAATTATAGGATTTAATCAATAATGAAGCATATAAAAAAATTCACTTTATTTCTACTCTTTACACTCATATCAGTCAATCTATCTTATGCTTCCACAATTTTTATTGATAGCAAATCACTTCAGAAAAAACTGAACAATAGCGATCTCGTTATTATTGATATGAGTGATGAGACCCAATATCAGCGTTTTCATCTTCCAAAAGCAGTGTATTTACCGTATAGCGCAATTAACCAACGCAATAAACAACGAATTTCTAAAAGTATTGGCTCGGACAATGTTAGTAAATTACTGTCCTATATGGGAGTTAGCGAAAAAAGTGATGTTGTAATCTATGATGATATGGGCGGTCTCCATGCTTCGCGTTTATATTGGGAATTAGAGCGACTAGGTCACAAAAAAGTGGCGTTACTTAATGGTGGTTTAGTGAGTTGGGTGTTAAGTAATTATAAAGTGACTAATAGCGTATTTAGTCCGAACCAAACAACTTACACTCCATCAAAATCAAGCTCAAATACACTTGCAAGTTTACAGGATGTGACTTCGGCATCAAAAAGCGCAAATGTGATTATTCTCGATGTTCGTTCCAAAGAAGAATACACTGGAAATCCTAAAAATCGCCGTAGTGGCCATGTGCCAGGTGCGCGCTGGTTTCCGTGGCAAGAATCCGTTGATTTTGAAAATGGTTTTACGCAAAAAAAATCATCAGTGATAATGAAAAACCTACAAGCGGTTGGTGTCACTGATAAAAATGCTGAAATAATTGTATATTGTCAAAGTGGTCACCGCGCCAGTCATACCTACATGACTCTCAGAAATTTAGGGTTTACCAAGGTTCGACTTTATGACGGTTCAATGGCGGAATACGGTCGAACATTCAGCGCACCGTTAGTACGGGGCTTAAATCCTAAATAAGTAACATTAACGTTATTAGTCTGCTGGTACAGTTCGATCATTTGCCCAATCACGTAGCGCGTTGATTCTTTCTGCCATCACAACTGATAACGGTTTAGAATTATTTAATTGATGCACTATATGCTTATCTGCCAACTTTTCTTTTTTGGCACGGCAAGCATACAGTGCAGCTACAACCGCCTGCTCTATTTCTGCTCCTGAAAAACCTTGTGCTATTTGTGCGTACTGTCCAATATCTAACACAGCCAAATCTTGATTGCGTTTTTTTAAATGAATTTTAAAAATTAAATCGCGCACCGAATGTTTCGGTAAATCAACAAAAAATATTTCATCAAACCGTCCTTTACGCACTAATTCGGGTGGTAAGGATTGAATATCATTGGCGGTTGCAACTAAAAATACGGCTTTATTTTTCTCAGCCATCCAGGTTAACAATGTGCCTAATACCCGGCTCGAAGTACCGCTATCGTTATCATTGGTCGAAAAACCTTTTTCAATTTCGTCGATCCATAAAACACAAGGCGACATTGACTCGGACATTTTGAGCGATTCGCGTATGTTTCGCTCTGTCTCACCATGAAATTTATTATAAATAGCCCCAAAATCGAGCCGTAATAAAGGCAAATTCCAGCGCCCTGCCACGGCTTTTGCTGCTAAACTTTTGCCACAGCCTTGTACGCCTAGTAGTAACACGCCTTTAGGAACATCGTAATCACTGTCATTCTGCGAAAAAGCATTTTGTCGAATATCTAACCAGTTTTTTAATTGTCGCAATCCACCGACATTGGCAAATTGTTCAGTATCAAATTCAAACTGCAAAACACCTTTGTTATTTAATAAATGGTATTTTGCTTTCATGAGTTCGGGTAGATCCGAATCGTCAATAATACCATCATCAAAAATGGCCTTACGTGATAATCGTTTTGCTTCGGCCGACGTTAATCCCGATAAATTATCAAGTAACATCTCATAGGCTTTTGAATCAACCCGAACTTTGTTACCCGTATTATGTGTCGACCATGACTTGGCTATTGATTTAACTATTTTGTCGAGATCGGATCTATTGGGTAAACTCAACTCAAAATCAGCACTGTAATTTTGAATTTCACCCGGAACATTTATCTCGTGGCCAAGTAAAACAATCGTTTTCTTGGAATAATCAAAATCGAGCGCGATGTCTTTTAACAATCGAACTAGTAATGGCTCATCCAAAAATGAATGAAAGTCCGTTAAAATATAAATGCCTGCATCAACATTGGATTTTATATGACGTAACAGTTCTTCAGGCTTTGTGTAGCGTTGTTGCTTGTCAAAACTCAGCATCACTGAGTTTAGGCCTTCGGTTAATGTCCATTGAAATGTTGCAATATTCGTTCGTTGCTGAATTGTCTTTAGTAACGCAACAACGCGTTTTTCTTCTTTGGTTTGTATTGCTATAATAGGGATATGAGATTTAATCAATAACTCTAAATCACGACTATCATTCATTCATGCCACCCACGCCGATTTATTTTAAATTTATGGTTAGTTTATTCTAAAGCTTACTCTAAATACCTTCTATGACACTCTGTTAAACACCCTAGTACATTTTCGCTGTGTTTATTTGTTTAAATTGTATCAACTCAAAATTAAGACAAAAAAAACCTCCTAATCAAGAAGTTCAATGCTTAACGAGGAGGGTCAAAATAAAGATTCGATATCGAGTCTTTACAAAAACATTTCATTATAAAAAAAATGGTTTTAAACCGTCAGAGTAAAAACAAACCGTAATCCTAAAGCAAATTAGGATCAAGGATTTTAATCACTCATGGCAATAAATTTATCAGGATAATAAGCTCATTCATAGTAAGGAATTAATCACAACAGCTTGAATTTTTACTAAGTATTTGAATTATATCAATAAAATAACAATAAACAGTCATTTAGATAAAATCGATGGTATTATGCATTGAGTGTTTGTAGGTATTCATCGTGTTCAAATTCAACTCGAACGACTCGAGGGCCCAGCATGGTTATTTTACCTCGATGGCGTTGAAGATCATCCAAGGTGTATTGAAATGAATAAACACGCAGTAATTTGAGTAAGCCAGATTGATCTCTCATGGGTTTTGTTAAGTATTTTTCAACTGTTTCATCTAATAAATGAAACTCTTGTGCTTGACACAAACGTTTGCAATGTTGCACTGCAATTTCTTTAACGCGAATACTGTCAATGACGTACCATACGATCACAATCAGTATTAAACTAAAAACATATTCACTCATAATGTTTAATTTTACCAAACATAGTGGGCGACACTGCCACCACTAATTAGCTTTGATTTCTGATAACGCAATTTTAGCTATCACGCCCAGCAAACCATTATCGGCACCAAGATACGGTGTGATATTTAATGGACAATTTGGGTATTGCTGTTGTACTTTTAAGACTTCATTTGGAATATCAACGGTTACATGACGCCCTGCAGATAAAAAATACGGTAGAATCGTTACGGATTCTGCACCCGATTGAATACAGTTTATTATCGCATCAGGAATTGAAGGCTCTGCTAATTCTAAAAATCCATAATGCACCTCAGAAAAACCTGAAGCAGTTAGTTTGGATAAATTTTTTGCGATGGCAATTAGCTCTTCATTTGACTCGGTTCGTCGGCTACCATGTGCCACGATAACTAATGATTTTTTCATACTTCAAACAATTGATTTATTAATTAAATATAGGATAGTCTATCATATTTAGACTACTATAAACTGTAACTTGCTGTTCAAATAATCAGCCTTAATACGGATTTTAACTATGTCAGTTCGTAAAATGTTTCGATACTTTCGTATACTCGTTTTGTTGTTCGTTCTGGTTATTGTAGCCTTATATACTTGGTTAAGTGACGTACGCAGTACCAATTGGGACAACTCGTTATGGATGGTAATTTATCCTATCAATGGTGATGGCAGTGACAAAACAGCGCGCTACATTCAATACTTAAAACAAAATACATTTGTTCCAATTGAAACCTTTGTTGCAGAAGAAGCTGAATATTTTGACGTAAATATAAATATTCCATTACAAGTAAAGCTAGCGCCTACCGTGTTAGAACTGCCACCAAAGCCACCTAAAAATGGTAATGTTTTTAAAATAATGTGGTGGAGTATCAAAATACAATATTGGGCATATTCGCATAATAGCTATGGTGGTCCATCCCCGGATATCAAAATTTTTGTTGTGTATTACGACCCGGCCAATAACGATCAATTAGAACATTCCCTTGGATTAAAAAAAGGCAAACTTGGTATTGTTAATGCCTATGCCAGCCGTTTGTATAATCAAAAAAATAATGTCGTCATCGCCCATGAAATGTTACACACTATAGGGGCAACAGATAAATACAATTTAGAAACCGGTCACCCAATTTTTCCTGACGGTTACGCTAAACCTGATAAGCAGCCATTACACCCACAGGAATTAGCTGAAATAATGGGTGCAAGAATTGCAACGAGTGAGAGCACTGCAGTCATGCCTAGAAGTCTTAATGAAACATTAGTTGGTACTCTAACAGCATCAGAAATTGGTTGGCGCGAATAGTAAAATCAATGATGAACTGATGGTATATCGGTATCAAAAATCCGTAGTCCAATATTGTAACTTTTATCGCTATTATCTAAATTTTTGTCGACGTGGATGCAAACATAAACAACTTGGCCAAGTAAATTAACTAGTCTAACTTTGCCTCTGTTTGCAAGATTAATCGTTAACATGATGCGTTTACCCATTTCAATTTTTTTATTTGAAATAAGTCCAATACCGTCCATTGAGAAATTGGTACATTTAAGGGGAATGTTGCAGCCCGTAATCGATTGCATCACAATGGGACGTGACATTTCGATTCTACGATTTTTGCGTTTTTCACTAATCATACTCATTTACACTATACGATGAATATCCTTATAGCCGTACACGACACAGTGTACGCTCCATAACACTAGCTAGTAATTAAAGTATAACGTAAATAGAGTAATAATTATGTAAAAAAATTAATTTATAGCTAGTATACTAGCTTAAACTAACTACAAACTGGAATAAAACTTGCTTTAAAATGTTTAAAGTTGGCATAATTTTTTAATAATTGGTGTGCAAATAATTTCTAGCGCTAGCTGTAACCTTCCACCCGGTATTACTACCGTATTCGGACGCGATAAATACGAACCACTAATTTTTTCTAAAAAATAAATGAAATTATATTTTTTAGGATCTCTAAATCGAATGACATATAAACTTTCTTCATCGGTGGGAATATCACGCACAATAAATGGATTAGACGTATCGACCAATGGAATGCGTTGAAAATTAATATCAGAATATGAAAATTGAGGTACGATAAAATGAATGTAATCCTGCATTCGTTGAATAATGGTATTAGTCACATTGTCATGCTCGATACCGTGTTTGTTGGTATCACGATGAATTTTCTGTATCCATTCAAGATTAACGACGGGCACAATTCCAATTAACAAATCGATATATTGTGCAACATCAATCCCCGATTTTGTTGATACTTTTCTACGCTCAGATTGAACTTTGGGATTATGAGAATCACTCATTTTTCGACGAGTCCATTTATTGGCAACCACACCACCGTGAAAACCTTCATAAACTAAAATATCTCGACCAGATTTAATCTCACGCCAATCGGTAAACGTGCCTACTTCGCCTAAACCAGCAGCACTGTCTTTTGTAATGTACTCGCGTTTTAAGCAACTACCTTGTGTTGCAAAAGATTTTAACTGTGTTTCAAGTTCATCGAATAAATTAGCCTCTGGACCAAAATGACTAATACTCTCACCACGGTTTTGTTTCTCGATGGTCCGTCGTTCCATTTCGACATGATCATAGCGTCGAAAACTATCGCCGGTTATAAAACTGGCACTGATGTTTTCACGTCGAAAAATATCACTAAATGCTTTTGTGACGGTGGTGGTCCCGGCTCCAGAGCCACCGGTGATAGCAATAATTGGTTTTTTATTTGATTGCTTATTTTCGTTTTTAGCTTGCATCTTTTTTTTTTTTTTGAGGGGATTTTAAATATAACAAGAAAAATACTAAACAACCAGTGTTAACTTATTGTGGTAATGGCTTTATTAATAATGAAGATGCAGTCATTGACTTGGGTTTTTCCAAGCCCATTAATTGTAATACTGTTGGCGCGATATTACTCAACCCTTTCCCTGTTGCTATTTTCCAAGGCGTTTTATCGATGATTAAACAAGGCACAGGATAAAGCGTGTGCTGGGTATGCGGCTCACCCGAAACGGGATCAATGATTTCATCACAGTTACCATGGTCAGCCGTTAATATGACTGAATAATGTTCACGCACCGCCACATCGAGTAACCGCCCCACTTCTAAATCGAGGGTTTCAATGGCTTTTAAAATTGCTGATCGTACTGCGGTATGACCAACCATATCGCCATTGGCAAAATTAACCACAATAAAATCATATTCATTTGCTTCTAATGCCGCAATAGTCTCATTTGCAACCTGTTTGGCACTCATTTCAGGGCATAAATCGTAGGTTTCAACTTTGGGTGAAGGCACAATCTTGCGTACTTCATTTGCGTATTCTTCACCACGCCCACCGTTAAAAAAGAACGTTACATGTGCATATTTTTCAGTTTCGGCACAATGAAATTGTTTTAAACCCAAACGACTAATATGACTCGCCAACGACGCTTTAGGACGATCTTGCTTAAATGCAAATGGCAGATCGTACCACTGATCATACTCTGTCATGCAGGTCACGGTGATGGGGCAAAACTCACCACGTTCGAAACCATCAAAATCCGATTTGAATAAGCTTGATGTAATTTGCCGGGTTCGATCTTTTCTAAAATTAAAAAATATTAAACTATCATTTACTTGTATTGCTTCTCCACCATTGATAACCGTGGGCACAATAAATTCATCGCTGATATTATTTTGCTGAGCATCCGCTAACACTGCTTCGCAATTTTTGGCTTGTACTCCTTGCTGTAGCACCATCGCACGCCATGCTTTTTCAACCCTATCCCAGCGATTATCACGATCCATGGTATAGAATCGTCCCGATATCGTCGCTATTCGGCCACCCGCTTGGCTAATATGCTGTTTTAAATCCTTATAATCGTTTTTAAAAGAGTGTGGTGCAGTATCGCGTCCATCCGTAATGACATGAACAACCGGCTCTACTTGATGGCGTTTGCACAACTCCAATAATGCATAAAGATGATTAATGTGACTATGCACTCCGCCATTAGACACCAAACCCAGCAAATGAATCGGTCTCGAGGCCTGTTTTGCTGCGTCGATTGCTTTTATAAAAATCGGATTTTTAGTGAAACTGCTATCAGCAATAGCCTCGTCTATCTTCACTAAATCTTGACGTAGTACTGTGCCACAACCCATGGTCATGTGTCCCACTTCAGAATTGCCCATTTGGCCATCAGGCAAACCAACACTTTGTCCGGATGCTTCGATCACAGTATGCGGGTACTGTGAATAATAGCGATCAAAATTAGGCGTTTTAGCCTCAGCAACGCCATTGTTTAAGCGGCTCGGATTAACACCATAACCATCAAGAATAACCAGCAAAACCGCTTGGCGTACGCCCTTTTTATCCGAATTCATTAGCTTGAAACATAAGTTAGTATTCACTCTTTTTATCGATAAAACTAGCATAGCGTGATATTCATCGCGCTGCTTTGACACAAGTAAAATAAATTTGAGATGTAGTACTCACTGCGTACTAAAGATTCGATGGTTTTATATACAATCACAAATCCAATTCATATAGTTAGTACATACCAGTGAATTAAAGTGAATTAATTGTTTTTAGAGTTTAAGTTTTATTAAAGATTTTTATAAAAGGCCGATAATTACTATATAAAGCTAGCAAGACAATACTAGCCGGAAACATTAGACTCATTATAATTTTTTAGGAGGTAAAAAAGTGTATAAGCGTACTTACGGTCGCCCAATAGGCTCTCATTTGGGTAAACCCATTTATGAAACAATAACCACAGATGAACAAAAATTTGAATACGTTCGGCTGGCTACCTGTGACTCAGATGGTTGTCCTTTATATCAATTAGAAACAAATGAGGTAATGTTCAATCCTGGGCTAATCTATAAACGCATCATTATTTAGTCAGTAAATAACGCTCAACGCGCAAATAGTGCCACAAGCAGGTGAATTGACCTGCTTTGTTATTTTAAAAATACAAAAACAAATACCCCAATAGTTGTACCATAACAAGATCCGACTCAAATGCTATATGTACAACCATGAGAAACCTGCACACTTTTAACTTTACATAACTTAGTTATCCCGATTATAGTGTAAGTCTTTGATATAGTTAACAAAATAGTGATATTTTGTTAATGACTTAAGGCTATTTTAATCGTATAATTAGTTAATCTAAATAGTTGTGACATGGATCAATTAAGTATTACTAAAACACAAAATGGAAATAATCCAGCTTGTGTTCACTTGTGCTTTCTCCAGTATCAAAGAATTTAGATAATAACTCACTGGAAACGTATGCCATAAAGCAAGCTTTACGGCAAATGATGCCACTATTTGTTACGTTGCTAAGCGTAGTGTTTATATACGTTAAGTAGTGTTTCAATTATGAAGCTTCGCATATACAACTACTAACAAAGGGATATTTATCATGATGAATAAACTGCGTTCAAGGATAGACTTAAAATATCAGTCTATTTCTCAATTTTTTATTCAGACACTACTATTTAGTGTTTTAGCATTATCTGCTCCTCAAATTTTTGCAGCAATGGACAAAGATTTTGACCATTACAATACCGAATTTCCACTAAATGGTGTGCACAAACGCATCAAATGTGACGCTTGCCATAAACGTGGTGTGTTTGAAGGCACACCAAAAACATGTGAATCATGTCATGGCTCTAACAGCAAAATTGCAAGTTCAACAATGTCCACTACTCACGTTCGAGTAACAGGCACATGTGATACTTGTCATAACGAAAAAACATGGAAACAAATTAGAATGGATCACTCTGCAGTATCAGGCACTTGTAAAAGTTGTCATGGCGCTGTTAAAGGAGTTACTCCTAAAAATCCAGGTCACATAGAAACAACCAGTGATTGTGATTCTTGTCATAGTACACGTGCATGGAAACCAGCAGGTTTTAACCACGGTCCAAATACCACTAATTGCATAAGCTGTCATAATGGCACAACGGCTAAAGGTAAAAATACCGGTCATATTCCAGTTACCAGTAACGAATGTGATGCCTGTCATAATAGCTTTAGATCATTTAAATCAATCAGAAAACCAATGCCTCATGATGGCTATGTTGCAACCGGTCCTACCGATTGTACAAACTGTCATAACGGAAGCGTGAAGAATGCAACGGTTAAAAATGCTACCCATATTACAGTTCTAATGAACGAATGTGGTGCATGTCATACGACTCGAAGCTTTAAAGGTGTTAAAAAACCAATGCCACATGATGGGTATGTTTCAGCTGATTGTATCTCTTGCCATAATGGTCAAGAAGCTCGAAATGGTGCAGATTCATTATTAAGCTCAGCACCGTTAATTCATTCAACTCACGTGACGGATGTACCTGATTGTTTAGCTTGTCATACTACTGCCAAACGCTATGTAAAATGGAGTTCAGGTGCAAATTCATCAGTACCAGGAATTGGCTCAGGTAACCATAATGGTAAATTTACTGATATAAGTTGTGGCTTATCGGGTTGTCATACATCAGGTGGTGGTGC
>CAYQUC010000043.1:0-22656 GCA_964420605.1 uncultured Thioalkalispiraceae bacterium
TCTCGAGAAGAGTTCATCTTAGAAGCTATTCCTGGTGGTACCTTTGCTGTGTTTTGGGGGTGGACTTGTGCCAACATGGGTGGGGATATTTTAGGTGGACCATCAACATTACCTTGTACTGATGCCGATGGTGATGGTATCGATGACGTTACCGCTTTGGCTTGTGTTACCTGTGTTGATTTAACGCCAGTTGATGGTTTTGATGATGCCACTGGTCAACTTTGTCATGACAAATGTTCAAATCAAACGTCTTGTCCTGATGTTGTAGCACCATTTGGTTTTAATGATAATTTACCGGGCGTTGCTTGTTATGATGAGTTTACGCGTGAGTATTGTCCAGATCATGGTAAAGAAATACCTGTTACTTTAACAAATCAAGCTGAAACAACATTTGGTGGATTTTATAGTGGTAGTCCATTCTTAGGCGCATTTGCCCATTTACCTCCGGGTGAAGGTGGCTTAAATTTAAATGGTGGCATGTTCTATATGTGGCATTCACATAATGAAAGAGAAATTGTTAATAATGATGTCTATCCAGGCGGCATGTTAACAATGATGATTGTCGAGCCTATTGGCGTCGTGATACCTAAGTAAAGGGGATAACATGAAAACTAACAAATTAAAAATGAAATCAATGTTCAAACAAGGACTCGTTTTATCAGCCTTACTTGCAGTGTCAGCACAAGCAAATGCGGCCGTTGTCAATTTGTGTACGGGTCTAGTCACAAAACAAATGCCTGATGGTATCCAAGTAGTGATGTGGGGTTTTGGTACTGACGATGCAACCGCAGGGTGTAATTCAGCAACAATACCTGGACCTGAAATTACAGTGCCAGTAGGTGATACAGCATTAACAATTAATGTTCGAAATACACTACCAGATACTGTGTCAATAACCATTCCAGGTTTAACAACACCGACACCTGTTGTTCCTGTGCGTAGTGCCAATGGCCGTGTGCGTTCATTTACACACGAAACGGGTATTGGTGGCACTGGAATTTATAACTTTGTGGTAAAACCAGGTACTTATTTGTATCAATCGGGTACTCATATCGCAAAGCAAATTCAAATGGGATTATATGGCGCAACAATACAAGAAAACAGTGCCGCTACTGCAGCGGTAGCCGCTACAGCAACGACAGCTGCAGTTGCTGCTACTCAAGCAACTGCTTATCCTGGTGTACCATTTGATCGATCAATAACGATGTTATATAGCGAAATTGATCCACTGCTACATGAAGCTGTTGCAAACTTAACTTATGGTACAGCTAGCTTTCCTAGTACGATCAACTTCAAACCTCGATACTTCATGGTCAATGGTGAAGTTTATACACTAGGTGCTGCAGCAACAGCGACCACACCAGCGATTCCAGCGACTGCGAAAATTTATGGTGGTGCTCCTGGTTCAAACATTTTGTTTCGATTCTTAAATGCAGGACTAGAAGATCATGTACCCGTTGTAAACGGTGGGTTATTTAGTCTTGTTGCTGAGTATGGTAATCAATATGGTTATCCACGTAATCAATATTCAATATTGTTGGCTGCTGGTAAAACTCGTGATGCAGTCATGACAGCCCCTGCAGTTGCTGGTGACATACCTTTGTTTGATCGACGTTTACGATTAACAAATGCTGCTCAAGCAGGTATTGGTGGTCTGTATTCTGTGATTGCAATTGCTGATATTAATCCTAATGCACTTGTTGCACTTACACCGGAAGTAACTCCAAGTGTTGCTGCAACGCCAAGTGCTGGTGGTTGTACTATTCAGAACGGATCACGTTTTGATCCACTATTACCATTATTACTCTTATTATCATTGGTGTATTTCATACGTCGTAAGAATGTTAAATAAGTAATAAGCATATAGTGAGCGATATAATCGTTATCAGCAGTAAACGTATTGTTTACTAGTTAGTTATATCGTATGATCCAAATATGTTTCGGTAGTTCAATTCTGAACTACCGAAATTATATCCTTCTGTTTTTTTACCTCCAATTTTGAATCGGGCAGAGACCGAGTTTTCTCATAAAACAGTTCACGTATTAAATTGGAACAACAAAAGTTAAATTAGAGATTAATCAAATGAAATTAGACAGTAATACCAAAGAAATACAACATCACAATACACTTGCTCAGATCAGTAAGGCTCTGTTGACAGTAGTATTAATGTCGTCATTAGTCTTGCAATTATCTTGTTCAAAAAGTACTGAGAATAAAACGTCTTCTGACTCAGCAACATCAACTACCAAAACGACTAAAACTCAAGAACAATTAGATAGTATTTCAAAAAACAAAGAAATACGAGAAGCACGTCGTGCTAAAACGTTATCAGCAGTAAATTTAGGATATGTTGATCAACCACACATAGTCAGTAATGGTAAAGATTTTGGCGTTAAGATACTAGCCATTAGATTGACAGCTAAAAATTACATGTTGGATTTTCGATTTCATATAAACGATCTAGAAAAAGCCAAAGAAATAATGCAGCGCAAAGTAAAAGCCAAATTAATAGTCGAAAAAAATAAAGGTGAATTACGTGTTCCAGTTTCATATAAATTAGGCGCATTACGCCAGTCAGGTAATAATTTGGTTGCGAACAAAAATTATTTTATGTTTTTTGCAAATCCCGGTGGTCATGTCAAACCAGGTGACTTAGTTACATTTGAACTAGGTGGGTTTAAAGCAGAACACATTATAGTTAATTAACTAATTTATTGCTTCAAATGAATAACATAAGACGATGGTTAAATAAGAACTTATGATGCTGAAAAAAAACTTATACAAATTTATTATAATATTTATTTTAGTACTGTTGTTGTTATCCACCGCCAATGCTGCAACGGTAATTAAAGCGGATCTGCAACAACATTTAAAGTTCAGCCAACAACAAGACTTGGTTAATATCATCATTGATTTTTCAGATAAAATTGATATACACCATGTTAAATACAAAGGCAAACATAATCATCGAAATTTAATTCGAGATGCCAGACAAAAATCAAAAGTAAGTCAAAAACAATTAATACAATTTCTAAAACGTCATAACATAACGGATTATACTGAATTATGGTTGACGAATTCACTAGCGATTACTGTAGAAGCAAAATTAGTTTCTCAAATCGCCGGTTTAGTGGGTATCGCAAGAATTCGTTATGATAAAGAACTAACATTTAATGCAACCACGATTAGTGTCCCCGGAACCGCAGAATGGAACATCCAAGCGGTTAACACTCCAGCTGTTTGGAGTGCCGGTTTTACTGGACAAAATACAGTCATCGGTATCATTGGAGCAGGCGTTGATGTATACCATCCTGATTTGGCATCACGTTATCGCGGAGGCACAAATAGTTGGTTGGACACGACCAAGCTAGTTGGTTCAGACACTCCATATGATGAAACTGGTCATGGTACTGCGGTGATGGGAATCGCGTTAGGAGGAAACAACAGCGGTGTGAATATTGGCATGGCACCAGGTGCGACTTGGATAGCAGCTAAAATTGCTCAAGGTGCAAATACACGCAGCAGTAAAATCATTCAAGCTTTTGAATGGATGATGGACCCTGATGGTGATCCAAGTACCGATGATTTTCCTGATGTGGTGAATAATTCCTGGAATATTGGCGCAACAAACGCTTGTGATAATACCTATCAAATTTATATAACTGCATTACGAGATAAAGGAATTTCGGTGGTATTTTCTGCTGGTAATTCGGGTCCTGCAGCAAGCACCAGTTTTAGTCCTGCAAATAATGCTGATGTCATCTCTGTTGGTGCCGTAGACGAAAGCTTAACAATTTCAAAATTTAGTAGCAGAGGACCTGGTACAAAAGATTGTGCTTTAGGTTCTACAACTGCAAATGAGATTTACCCTAATATTGTTGCACCAGGTGACGGAATCCTTACTGCTGATTTATCACTGGCAGGCACACACCCAAATCCATATACTTTTGTTAGCGGCACGTCCTTTTCAGCACCACACATTGCCGGTGCCTTGGCACTGCTTAAAAGTGCTTTTCCAAAGAGTACTATTGATGAACGTGAGCAAGCGATAAAGGATTCCGTTAAAGACTTAGGTTTTATTGGTAATGACACTGATTTTGGCTGGGGATTTTTAAATATTGATGGTGCATATCAATTATTATTAGATAGCCCAAATATTGTAACAACAATTCCATACGTCAGAAATCACAGTGTCTCAATAATAAAAGATTCCGTTGTTGAGTTAATTCCGCTACTAAATAATGCGAGTGCCGATGCTAGATTTGATACAACGAATGTTATTGATAAAACCAGTGTTACTATCGTGACTCAGCCTACAAGTGGTAGTTTGGATATCGACCCAATAACGGGTGTTGCAAGTTATACTCCACTAGTAGGATTTATTGGTACTGATAGTTTTAGTTATAGAGTAGACGATACGATAACAAAGACGGCGCAATCAAACATCGGTATGGTTTATATTGTAATAGCAGAAGAAGTTATTCCAACAGCTGCTACGCCTCAAGGAGCAGCTGGCGGCGGCGGTTGTACAGTACAAAACAATGCACGATTTGATCCTGTATTTATAGTGTTATTGATGTTATCGATGTTTTATTTTAACCGATTCAAACAACGAAAATAATTAAAATTATACAGCAGTTAATTTAGTGCGCCCCAATTTAGAATAATAAGCATTATTTCTATTTTTAGGCGAATAAGAAAATAATACTATTTACATGGAACGTTTTATCCATTCCATCCGTTCTACTATATAAGTCTAATTTATAATAAAAGCGATTTTAACCGTGTTAAACTTCGCGAAATTTAACAATAATTAATTTTTTAAGTAAGTATTTATAGATTCAATTTTTTGATCGCAATCTCAATATCACGATATAAGTGACGGAGCTTAATAACAATGATGTTAGTAAAAAAATCCAATATCCGATCGTTAGCCATTAGCTGTTTTGCATTTCTTTCCTTTAGTGCTATTCCAACCTTAGCATTAGCTGCAGCAGAATTTACCAGCAATGTTAAAAAAATTGATATAGGGCAGCCTGGATTAAATGACATGATTGCTGCTGACTTTAATAATGACGGTAATATGGATGTTATTATTTCGGAGTATGACGGAATTGTGGGTGGTAGTGGTATAGCTGCAGTTATAATTCATTTTGGTGATATTACGGGTAACTTGGAAAATAATTATTCTCTACCTGGTCCAACTCTAGGCGATGGACTGCTTTTTAGCCCTGCGGGCTTAGCTGTTGGTGATGTGGATGGGGATAATATACTCGATATAGCGGTTGCGGGTCTTACAAATAGTAGCTCATCAAATGGCGCGCCTCTTAATGCGACCAGAATTTTTAAAGGTTATTTATCAAAAAATAAATACCAATTCCGTGATCCGGCAGTAACTGCTGCTGATCCGTTAGCTCCTAATCCGGTAATTCCTGAAATTGTGTATACTGTTGGAGTTCCATATGATGTTGCTATAGGAAACTTTACCAACGACACTTTTGTTGATGTGGTTGTTGCCCATGAACTTGGAATAAGTTTGTTTGTTGGTATCGGTAACGGTAAATTTGATGCAACAGAAGTTCGTATATCGGTTTCAGGTGCAACAAATTCACCAACAAAAATTGTAGCAATGGACATGAATAACGATGGTTTGTTAGATATCGTCACTGATCATGAAGTCTTGTTTAATAATAATGATAATACATTCACGCTAAAAGCCTCTTATGGCAGTACTAATCTCCCTAAAAAAATCTTTAAAGTTTTTACGGTTGATGATTTTAATAACGATAAACTTAACGATGTGGCTTTTATATTAGAAACTCCTACACCTCAACAGAGTGAATTAGTCGTACTATTAGCGAAGGATAATGGTTCTACTATAACTTATTCTAAAACCACACTGCCTAAATTTCCAGCTGCTGAAATTAGCGCAATAGCCACTGGTGATATTGATATTGATGGAATTGTTGACATTATTATGACCGATTTGGCTTTTGATAATGTACTATATCTCTATACCGGTATTGGAGATGGAACCTTTTCTGCAATTGAAAACATTACTATTAATTCACCACCAGCTACAGTACCACCAACAGCTGTCAATAATGTCAGCAAGCCTAAACTATTAGTTGTCACTAAAGCCGATAATGATCGTTTATTAGATATTATTACTGCTAATAATACGGATACTCAAACACCAAGTTTATCTGTATTGCTTCAAAAAGAACCTGCTACTGAATCTTTTGTATTTGCACCCAAAACTTATGAAGCAACAAAACCTGCATCGAGTCCATTAACGTTGCCAATAAAGGTGTTGCGTAAGTATAAGCAGATTACGCCAGCAGCAAATACGATAATTTCATATACTGTGAATGATGCTACAGCAATCAATAATATAGATTTTGAAGCATTAGTAGGACAAATTGATTTAAATTTTGCTGCAGCTGATTTGAGTAAAACTATTGATGTAAAAATTTTACCTTTGGCCTCTACAGAGGTTTTGAATAGTAAAAGTTTTAACATTGACTTAAATAACCTTGCTGGTCAGTTTCTTGATAAAGCGACCATAACAATTAAAAGTAATGTCATCACGCCAACCATTGGTTTTTCTGCGCAGAGTTTTAACCTGTATGAAGAACCCGGAAAACTCGCTGTCATTACTGTAACAAGAACAGACTCAACATTAACATCAACAGTGCAAGTCATCACACAAACAATAACAACTCCCAACATAGTTGTTGCAACAGCCGGTACGGATTATACCGTGCTTACTAATAAACTAATAACATTCAATAGTGGTGAGCTATCAAAAATGTTCACGGTTGCAATTGTTGATGATAGCGAGGTAGAAGGTGCTGAGAAATTTATCGTTAAATTAGTAAACCCAACAAACAGTACCATTTCAGTCGCAACGGCAGTTGTAACAATTGTTGATAATGACATTGCTGCACCAGTTAATAATAAGCCCATTGCTAATTCAGACTCGTATCCAACACCAAAAAATACTAAATTAGTAGTGCCGGTTCCGGGAGTATTGATAAATGATAGCGATAAAGATATTGCTACTGTTGATATTGCAAATACATTAAAAGTTCGATTAGCGCCAAATTCTACAGTAGCAGGTTTAATCTTGGCATCTAATGGTTCTTTTACTTATCAACCTGAGGCTAATTTTAGTGGTCCTGTTACGTTTCAATATATTGCGAGTGATGGAATTGATGATAGCGCGCCAGCCACAGTAACAATTAATATTGTTAATGCTAAACCAGTGGCTAATGCAGATACATATAGTACGCTTAAAAATACTGACTTAAATATATCAGCCATCCTCGGTCTTTTAGCTAATGATACCGATAAAGATAAAGATCCATTAACTGTTAGACTTGCTCCAGGTTCTTCATTAGTTAATTTAACTCTAAATTCTGATGGTTCTTTTTTGTATAAACCAGTTCAAGGTTTTACAGGAACCGTGAGTTTTGATTATGTTGTTAACGATGGAACTGACGATAGCGCAGCAGCTACAGTGAGCATCAGTGTTTTTCCGCAGACAGAAGTAACTTTTGGCCAGTTTTCGTTTGATGCGAGTAACTCATACACAGTTGCTGAAGAGCAAGAAGTGATAATAATTAATGTTTCGCGTAATTTAGGACAATCAGGTGAAGTATTGCTAACGTATTCAATTAAAAATAACACTGCTATAGCCGGTACTGACTTTAACGATATAACCGCTATTAATAATATTGCAAACACATTGATATTTGCTGATGGTGTCACAAGTATGCCAATCACTATCAAAATTTTAAAAGATACCGAAATTGAACCAGCTGAGGATTTCTTAATCTCGTTAATGTCAGTTTCTGCAGGTGTACTTGCAAATGAAAATACATCGAATAGTGTGACAATAACGGATTCGACACCAACGCCAATTCAACCAGCTGTCTCTAACTCAACTAGCGGTGGTGGAGGTGGTTGTACCTTACAAGCTGAATCAAGATTTGATCCAGTATTGCCTCTAATGATGTTATTTGCTTTATTGTACTTTGGCCGACGAATTAATCTTAAATTGAAAAAATAAAAATAACATTATGCCTACTGTTTAAATACAGTGGGCGTAATGTTACGTCCACTCTTTATTATCCGTTACTGTAGTAAAATTCGATATTGTATCTTTTGGTAATTTATTTCCATGAATATCAGAAATTCCCGTGATACCGCCTTTAATGACTAGTTGGTACTTTGTTACGGCAAATAGTGGTTTAGATTTTCTTTGCTTTAACGTAACTTTATTTTGCACTGGATTATAAATAATTCTGAACGGGAAGGGGTTGACCAATTTCTTAGAATTTCCGGTAATTTCAAATAATTTAAAACTCGACAATAAGGATTGTTTATTTAATGCTTCACTAAATTGTATTGAAATTTTAGTATCTTTTGAAACATGTGCACCAAATGCCGGAATTATTTTTAAAATACTAGGCGATGTTATATCAACTAACGGCGCAGTTGAAAAGCGTCGAAAGAATGTTCTTTTTAATGAATTGCCATGAGAATCTTTTACACCGTGTTTCCCACCTATAATTGATAAACGGTATTGGGTGTTATCAAGTAAAGCCGGTGTTAATTTTGGTGTGAAAGTAACTTCGTTTAAATCTGGATAATAAGTAAATAAATAATGAGCCGATAAGTTCGCGGTTTGGACTGCAATACCATTAATAATTGATAACTGTATATTGTTTTCTAGTGTGGATTCATCCATTGCTTCATTAAACTTGATACTGATAGTACTCGATACAGTAGTAACCTCTGCTCTCATTGGTGATACGGTTACTATTTTTGGGGCTTTGGTGTCTGGTTTTGAGTCGGTAGTAAACTGCGATGTTATATCTGATTTTAATATATCTCCTGTTTGATTTTTTACGCCATCAGCACCCGACTTGAGTCGAACTTCATATTGAGTGTGGTTCGCAAGCAGTTTATTTTTTTTGAGCGTTAAGGTTACTTTATTTTGTTTATCATCATATGAATAAACATAGAGATTTGATAGCGGTGAAATTAAAATGGTTTTACTGTTAGCAATTGTGGATACAGTAATAGCTGATTTTATAGAAGCGTTATCCATTGTTTCGTTAAACGTAATATTTATGCTGGAACTGGTTGTAACGGTTGAACCGATAGTTGGTGTTATAATACCATTAAGATCATTCGATACAGTATGGAGGCTAATTCTGCTTTCAAGTTTTGTTTTGTTTTTTAAGTTAAGTGTCTGTAAGCTGAGTACATTCGGTAAACTCGTTTCGTCCTGACCGCACGAAATTAGGCTGGTAGAAAGTATTATCAGAAATAGTAGTTGTCGATTAATTTTCGGCATTGTTAACATGAGCAATCCTTGGTCGTAACGTGTTCAGCTTTAACTTGGAGGGGGCAGTAGAATGTGCTGTCCTAGCAAAAACAATATGCAAAGCTCCATTGCAATTTCTTCTATTATCCAGAGTATCGGATAAATGTAAAGTACACGTTAACTTCTTTGTCGAGTATTCGATAAAATTAATTTTTTTATTTACATTTCTAACAAATTTTGTAGGACAAAGTAACGTATTTTTTTGTAATGTAGACTTGGTATAAATAGTCAACAGTGTAAACAGCAATTGTTAAAGTTTCGATTTAGAATTTTATTTAAAAAAAATATTGCAAAAAAACAATGGCTTTTTAAATTAGTAAAGTGCGGCAAACGCGACAACATTGCGGATGTTTAATTTTAAAATTTTAGTGTTGCTATTATTGTCGTGAAGCAATCAATTAAAATTTGGATAACGGTAGCGAATTATCAAGTTTTATGATTTATACAAAATTAACAGTATTCACTGCGAATTAGACAGTGAGATTGACATAAATACAGCTAAATCCGAGTTAAATGGCAATGCTTTTTTATAGATTAAGGACTCTTACAGTAGTGAATTTATAAATAGACAGTAGTTATTCTAGTAACGCTTCCCCGTTTTCATAATTAAATCTACCATCATTATCACAATATTAAACAATTTTTATGTGGAATTAACTCTTTGTTGTTGTAGTGATGTTTCTAAAATAAACCTTTATATATAGTGTTTACGTGTTCTTTGAGTGCCCCGTAAAATTACAACAGGCGCACTAATGTGTTACTACTGTTAAATAGTCTGTTGTTTACTGTAGTAGCCACAATTTGAGTACAGTAGATTCTTCCAATAAAACCCTCCTTTTCATCATCAAATTAACTACATGTAAATATTATGGGATTAAAATTTAGTAAACTCCAACTCAACATAAAAGCTTGATTTGTAAACAAAAGTTAAAGTTTGATTCGTGATTTTATATTTCAATACTGATTTCGTTAGAATAGAGGGTTATCCATGTTTAATTCTGTAAATGTAGTTCGTCAATTAGTGCTTGCACTCAGTACGCTGGTATTAATGGCGTGTAGCGGTGGCAGTGGCGGTAACACCGCGGTCGTTAGTTCTGTGTATGACGTGTCAGTCACCGTTACCGGCCTTACTGGAACGCTAACCCTAGCAAACGGTACTGATACCTTAAGCCTGGCTGCAGGTGATAACGGTACTCGACAATCAATTACCAGTGGCTTGGATGACGGTACCGCTTTTGATGTTATTTTAACGAGTCAACCAATTAAACAACTTTGCCAGTTTGAATCGGCAGCCTCAGCCACGGGCACTATTGCTGCAGCAAGCACTAATATCATCATCAATTGTGAAGACACTTTTGATGTTAATGTGACAGTTTTAGGATTAAATCCAAATAGTTTTCTAACGGTATTAAACGGCAATGATTCAGTTACGTTTGATTCGAATATAAACAATACACCGATAGTAACTACGTTGATGTTAACTACGGGCTTAGTGAATAACGATTCTTACTCGGTTAGCATTGGCAGTAATCCTATCAAGCAACTCTGTACAGTCGACCCCACTGCTGGTTCGGCTAATATTGCTGGTAGTGATGCAAATGTTACTATTTCCTGCGTTGATACTTACGATGTTAATGTCACCGTTACTGGTTTAACCGCAGGTACTTTTTTAACGCTAGTTAATGGCAGTGACTCAGTCACATTTGATACCGATGCTACTCTAACGCTAACATCTGGATTACTCGATGCAGCGGCTTATACCGTTACTGTTGGCAGTCAACCTGTTGGGCAACTTTGTCGTATTTTACCCGTTGCAGCAGGTTCAAGTAACATCGCTGCCAATGATGCTGATATTGCAGTGAGCTGCGGTACTATGTATGCTTTAGGTGTTAGTGTTCAAGGTCTTAATGGTTCGGTGACTGTCGTCAATGGTAATGACTCTGTTACGTTGAATACGGATGGTAGTGCGCTATTATCAACACTTTTATCTGGAACAGGTTATACAGTAAGTGTTGCAACTCAACCTATCGGTCAAGAATGTAAAGTTGTTCCCATTGCTTCAGCGACAGGAACAATTACTAATGCTGCAGTGAATGTTGGATTAACCTGTACTAATTTACCGTATTTTATTTCTGTTGATGTTAAAGGTGTGACAGGTACCGGTGCTCCTGGTCTTAGTTTACAAAATAAAACGGATACTTTATCGGCGTTGACGGTTGATGGTATTTATAAATTTGCAGCACCATTAGTTAAAGATGAGATATACGCTGTTAGTGTAACAGGAACACCAGGTGGATTGACTTGTTCGGTAACATCCGGCTTTGGTACAATTGTAGCTTCTGATGTTATCGTGAGTATTTCATGTAGTACGATCACGTACACAGTGAGCGCGACTGTCACCGGTCTTACGGGTACTTTGGTATTAGAAAATAATAACAATGCGCTTGATCCGCTTTCATTTACGGCTGATTCAACAAAAATATTCAACACTCAGTTAGTTGATGGCAGTGGTTATGATGTAACAATCGCGACACAACCTGCAAGCCAATTTTGTACTGTCAACGCAGCAAAAGGAACTGTACCGACTGCCAATGTCGCTGTTACTGTTTCATGTGCGCCAGCTTATACAGTCAGTGCAAACGTTTCCAATTTTAGTGGTACTTTAACACTGCAAAATAACGCAGGTGATCCATTAGTGGTAACCGCAAATGGTGTGGCTACTTTTTCTAGACCATTACTCGATGGTCAACCCTATGTAGTTTCTGTATTAAAACAAACCGGCCAGGAATGTACTGTTGATGCTACAACTGCCGCGGGTAATATCGCTGCTGCTAGTGTGAGTATTAATGTAGTTTGTATTACTGAACGAACGGTCAGTGCCAACGTGACTAACTTCAATGGTAGTTTAGTGTTACAAAATAATGCTACTGATTCGTTAACGATTAACGCCACAGGAAAGTTTGATTTTGCAATACCGGTACTTGATGGCAATCCTTATGCAATAACCGTGTTAAATCAAACAGGTCAAGAGTGTACGGTCAATGTCTTAACGGCAACGGGTTCGGTTACGGGTAATACTACGGTTGATGTTGTGTGTGTTACCGAACGTAGTGTGAGTGTTGATGTTATTAACTTTAATGGTAGTTTAACGGTCCAAAATAATTTAGCAGATGATTTGATTGTGCCTGCGACAGGATTAACCAAATTTAAATTACCGGTACTAGAAGGTAGTCCATATTCGGTAACAGTACTAAGTAATGTAGGACAAGTGTGTAGCTTGGTGGATGCGGCTAGTGCATCTGGTACAGTGGCTAAAGTAGATATTAGTGTTGCTATTGCGTGTGTTACAGAGCGTGTTATTAGTGTCAGTGTGACTGGTTTTGGTGGTAGTTTGACGGTTATAAATAATAAAATTGATTCGTTAGACATATTTCAGGATGGCACATTCCGATTTAGCAATCCCATTCTCGATGGCAACTTATATGCGGTGAGTATTGGAGCGCTAAGTGGTCAAAAATGTCTGCTAGCGGCGAATGCTGCCGGTACCATCAATGGTGCAGATATCAATGTGAATATCTTGTGTGCTGCTGATGCCGATAATGACGGTTATTTTGATATCAATGATTTCTATCCAAATAATCCTAATTTATATGCAAAAGAACAGTTTGATTTGTCAGCACTAAACGGTGCTAATGGGTTTGTAATAAAAGGCATTGATAATCTTGATTCCAGTGGTATATCAGTAAGCAGTATTGCTGATATCAATGGTGATGGTATTAATGAAATTATGATTGGAGCCACTGGCGCACAAGGAACAGGACGAATTAATAATGTGCCTGAACAGGTCAATAACGTTGGTGAGACTTATATTATTTTTGGAAGTAATGTCCCAGGTTATTGGAATGCGACTTTTGACTTGGCAAGTCTCGATGGCAACACGGGTTTCAAATTACTTGGTGCTGACGAGTTAGATAATAGTGGATTTTCGGTTAGTGGTTTAGGCGATATTAATGGTGATAGTATTCCAGATTTTATTATTGGTGCACCAAAAGCAAATATTGATAGTAATGCAGTTGGTACAGGGCCTAATGATATCGATAACATCGGTGAGTCTTATGTCATGTTTGGTAAAGCTGATTGGTCATTAACACCAGCACTGGATCTAAAAAATCTAACTATCCAGGATGGCTTTACCATTACCGGTATAGCAGAAATTGATTTGAGCGGTTACTCTGTCAGTAATGCGGGTGATGTAAATGGCGATGGCATTGATGATATTATTATCGGTGCTCAAGGAGCAAATGCGGGCGTTAAAATATCAGCAGGTCAAACTTATGTACTATTTGGCCGCGATGCTGTAAATACCTGGCCACTTAATTTTGACCTAGGCAGTTTGCTTACCGGTGGTGGCGTTGCTGGATTTGTAATTAATGGTGCCGTCGATAATGATTTTAGTGGTTGGTCAGTCAGTGGTGCAGGTGATGTCAATGGTGATTTGATCGATGATATTTTAGTTGGTGCACAAGGAGCATCACCTAATGGTTTATCATTAGCCGGTGCAACCTATGTAATTTATGGGCGCAAAGCTAACGGAACAGTGATTGCTCCACTATGGCCTCAAGTATTTGACCTTGCCACAATGACCGTGAGTGATGGTTTTATTATTGGCGGAGCGGCTGCAGGAGACGGCAGTGGTATTTCAGTCAGTGGTGCAGGCGATATTAATAAAGATGGTCTTAATGATATTATTATTGGAGCATCAAAGGCTGATGATCTGATTGCTCCCGGTAATCTCAAATCTGATGTTGGTGGGTCTTATATTATCTTTGGTAGTGCAGCGGCTCGAAACTTAGCATTTAGCTTGTCTGGTTTAAACGGCACGAATGGCTTTAGTATTAAAGGTATCAATATTAGTGATCAAAGTGGTATCGCCGTCAGTAATGCCGGTGATGTTAATGGCGATGGTATTGATGATATTCTTATTGGCGCAACACTTGCCGATCCTAATGGTATTGGGTTAGCGGGTGAATCCTATGTGATTTTTGGTCACACAGGTTCATGGTTATCAAACTTTGATTTAACCACAATGTCAGGTCTTGAAGGTTTTACACTTAACGGTATTGCTGAAGGAGATAATACCGGTGTTGCTGTTAGTAGTGCCGGTGATATTAATGGTGATGGTATAAGCGACGTTATTATTGGCGCAAATCTAGCTGATACGAGTACGACCATTGTTGACTCGGGTAAAACCTTTGTTATATTTGGTTGTAACTATACCAGTACTGATCCAGCGTTATTGTGTAAGAAATAAATAGTCTATTTGCTGCCAAGTCTTTACTGGTTGATATTGAGCCATCAGTAAAGATTTGGTGCAAAATACACGCTATTATTATGTGTGTTAAATATTACTTTGCATTAACCGCTATATACGATTAATAACATTCGATTATAATCATTTTCACCTTAGAAACAGCATTGTCCATAAATTTTTAACTATTTTATAGTGTATTTACTACATAACCATTCATATTAGACGATATTATTTTGTATTAATGACTGTTATTTTTACTAGAAAAATAACATGATCTGAAATACCATATATTTACCACTGTAAATATAAAAATAAGATGAGAGTTTAATGGGTTACTTAGACGAGTTACGAAAAAAATCCGGTTCTAAAAAGGCGGGTGAAGATCAGCAACAGCTTGCGCGCGAGAAAAGAGAGCTGTTTTATAAAGAATCTATTATCCCAGCATTAAAAGAATTGTATGGTTTTTTGAGCGAGGTAGTAGAACACCTTAATTATCTCGATCATGAAGTGTTCGTCAATTACAACCTAGCTTCATTAGGACGTTTAAAAGATTTAAAACAAGCAGACTATTCTTTATTCGTTGATAGTCGACAGAACATGACACAAATAATGTTGAAGTTTAGTTGCAGCAAACCTGAGCCAAAAAAATTCAGTATCGAGGGTGAAAAAAATGTTCGGCGGGTATCGGACTATCTTAAAACAACCTCGCTAGATTTTCGGCAACAAAATGAATTTGATCGCGTGCATACTGTGGTTGCAGCCGATTTTACAATCAAAGCGACAGTCCATGTTGCTTTTGAGTTTACGGCCGATATCGACAATTCTTGCATTAGCTTATCAGTTAAAAATTTTGAAGAATTTGGTTTAAAACGTCGTCGCTTGCTTGTGGAGGATGTGAAGGCCGATTTTATGGATCATTTAGCGCGATACATTACCCACGAAGTTGATGATTTTTTTGGATTGGATATGGGCGATGAGCTAAAGGCCAAAATTCAGAAAAATCTAGCGTTAGAAAAGCAACTGCGTGAGCAAGAGATGCAGAACATGGAAAAATCAAATGCGGTAATTAGTGCTAAAGAAAAGGAATCAGGAAATGCTATGTTTCAAATATTAAATAAATTTAAAAAAGATTAAGCATTTAAGTTAAGGTCTATTTTTTTATTTCATAATAACAACGCAATCCTTTGCGTGTGTGAACGTTACTATTATTAATGATGCTGCTGAGGAATAGTTTGAGTCGTATTAGGCGTGATTGATGTCACGTTAGATTGCTCAACGTAATCAGCCAATGTTAAGCCACTTAAGAAATCAAATAACTGTTTACTTAAACGTTGCCACATTTCATCGGTGAGAGAGGGAGCTTTAGTTGTACTTGCTTCAGCTACCGAATCGGCATTGACCGTTTTAGTCTTATCGTCAACAGCGATAATAATGTCTGCAATGGTTATTTCATTAATGTCTTTTGCAAGGCTGTAACCACCGCGAGGGCCTCGTACACCTTTAACTAAACCATGTCGTCGTAATTGACTAAAGAGCTGTTCTAAATATGAATTTGATATTCCCTGAGTTACGGAAATGTCTGCTAGAGTAATAGGCCCTTTATTTGCTTTAAGTGCTACTTCCATCATGGCTGTAACTGCGTAGCGCCCTTTTGTTGATAGTTTCATATTTTTTCCTTTTTAATGCTTTATTGGGGGGTTGATAAAAAACAAAAGCTTGATAATTAAAAGGTATATATGACAGTTTGTGATTCGTCAATGAATCCACTCATATTTAACGTAATTTTATGAAAATAATTTTTCTATATAATGATAGGCTTATATAGCAGTCAAAATCATGGATAAATCGAGAGATTTGAGGTTTTTTGTGATAGCACCAATTGATATATAATCAACTCCAGTTAGTGCTATATCGCGTAAGGTATCCAACGTTACATTACCGGAGGCCTCTAGCTTAGCTCGACCTCGGTTTACTTTTACGGCTTGGGTTAATACCTCGTTACTCATATTGTCGAGTAATATGCGCACTGCACCGGCATCAAGCGCTTCTTCGAGTTCAATTAATTTTTCAACTTCAACTTCGATGGGCAACTTAGGGTGCATTCGCTGTGCTGCATGTAATGCCAGTGTAATTGAACCAGCACTCGCAATGTGGTTCTCTTTTATCAACACCATATCAAATAACCCCGTACGATGGTTTTCACCACCGCCACAACGCACAGCATATTTTTGTGCCAGACGTAAACCCGGAATAGTTTTGCGGGTGTCGAGTAATTTTGTTTTAGTACCGGAGATAACTTGCACGTACTGTTGCACGGTAGTGGCAGTGCCCGATAATGATTGTAAAAAATTTAATGCGCTACGTTCGCCTGTTAATAATGTTCGCGCTGGCCCGTTAAAGGTGCAAATTTCTTGATTGGCTTTTATTATTGCACCATCTGGAATTAACCAATGAATGTTAATATTAGGATTGAGTTGCTTAAAAACCAAATCAAACCACGCGGCACCACATAAGATTCCATCTTCTCTGCAAATGACAGTTGCATGAGCTTGTTGTTTGTTATCGATTAATTCTGCTGTAACATCACCTGCGCCGATGTCTTCATCAAGGGCGAGCTTAACTTGCTGCTCAATGCTAGCTAATGAGGGCAATGTAAATGACATTATTATCCTTAATTGGCAAGTGGTGGTAAGGCGCTAATTGGATCATCTATTTCTAGAATTCTATTATCAAGTTCAAGATCATCGTAAAGTTTGTCTTGAGCGGGTTTGGACGTTGTTGTGATACTATTTGAATTCGTTGACGTAGTATTTGTTTTTTCATTAGTAACAGTAGTTGTCTTTTTGAATTTTTCAATTGATAACCCAGGCGTTACGGCAGTTGCTGCTTTTGTTTTGTTCGTAACGGTTTTTGGCTTTGCCGGAGTAGTTGGTGTTTTGTTTGGGCTATTAAATTCAGGCATATCAAAATCAAGGTAATCTTGATTTGGTAGATTATCATCGTGCTCGTGCTCATAATCAATTAGCATCATGTTCATTAAGGCATCTTTAAGATTGGCATTTAATTTTGTGGTGAGCATTTCACGTGATTTTTTTACTAGAGTATTTTTATCATTAGCCGTCACATCAATAGTCCATTGACGTTGTCCTCGAACAGTCTCATCACCATCGTGTTCTAAGGTTATCGTTAACGTACCTTTTACCGACAACAAGCCCGACGGTAGGGGTAAGGTTTTTTCATCAAGTGTTAACTCTATTAATAAGTGATTGCTAGATGCTGTTTTATCGTTTCGAATAAAACCAGCTTGATCCAAACTGCGTTTAACTATTGTGTCTAGCTCACCTAAAGTATCATTTTTAAATTTAAGTTTTAGGTTTATTCTTTTTTGTAATTGCTCGAGAACTTTTGATAAACGCGCAACATTATAAGCGCTTGGCGTATCGTATTCACTGAGTATTATTTTTAAGAGGGGATTTAGTTTCATGCGCCGAACTTGAGCGTTTATTGCACTATTTACAAAACTAGTTTGTTCTAGTAAATCCGTTGTCGCTTTAGCTTGCTCAAAAAATTGATAAGTTAGCTCATCTAAAGACAGCATTTTATTTTGGATTAAGGTGGCTATTTTATCGCGAGATACATACGCCAGTACATGATGTTGATTTGTATCAGTGTTAAGCCATGGTTCTTCATAGGCAATTTGATTAAATATTATATTGGCTTGTGAATTTTGTTCTTCAGAGGTCGTAACGGATTTGAATTGTAAAATAATCAATCGTGCCGCAGACTGTTTTGCATCGGATAAGTTTTGTCCAAGTCCGCGTCCAAGTAAATAGGTTTTTGTTGTATAGTGTTCACTTTTTCCTTCAACCCAATCAGGCACGGATAAGGAACTACAGCCAGTTAAGACAACAATAAAAAGAGTAATACAAGTTCGAGCTAGGGTGTTAAACATTACAAATACCTTTAAATACTAAACGAGCTGATCGGAATAAAATAGACATAAATAAAATTCTTTTAATCCAGTATAACTTATTTGCCCTCAGCAGGGGATAAATTGTGTTGGGTCTTTTCTCATTTTGTGAATTAATTCGGGACCAAATTATTAGGGTCATTAAAGTATTGTTCGCTTAATTTTTTGACTAATGTTGCGAGTAATAGTAATGATATAATATTCGGAATCGCCATAAATAAATTACTTATATCCGCAATATTCCACACTAATTCAAGTTTTACCATCGAGCCGACAATAATAATAAAGACATAAATAATTCGATAAGGTAACACCGCCGCATCACCAAATAAAAATTTAATTGCGCGATCGCCATAATAAGACCATGCGACCATGGTTGAGAATGCAAACAAACTTAAACCAATACCAACCACGTAAGCACCAAAAGTGCTTAAGGTCTCGCTAAAAGCCGAGGCAGTTAACGCCGAGCCGACTAGATCATCGGGTCGATCAATATAAACACCGCTGACTATAATGACCAAGCCGGTTAATGTGCAAACAACTAAAGTATCAATAAACGGTTCAAGCATTGCCACCAAACCTTCTCGAACCGGTTCATTGGTTTTGGCCGCAGCATGGGCTATTGGTGAAGAACCAAGACCCGCTTCATTTGAAAACACCCCGCGCGCAACGCCCCAACGAACTGCTTCACCGATAACTGCACCACCAATAGAATAGGGGTTAAATGCATAATAAAAAATGGTTGAAAAAGCAGCAGGTATGTCTGAGATATGATTGAGTAATACAACTAGAGCAGCAGCTATATAGATGATGGTCATAAACGGTACTAAATAACTAGCTACTTTAGCGATGCGTTTAACGCCACCAATAATAACTAAACCAACCAAAACCGCCATTATTATTCCAAGGCCAAGCTTTAAGTATTGACCCTCATCGGTTCTCATTAGAGGAAATAAATACGCAATGCCATCGACCACCGAATTAGCCTGCACCAAGTTACCAATTCCAAAAGACGCAATAACCGCAAAAACTGCAAAAATCATCGCTGTTTTGGGCATTTTAAGTGCATAGAGCAAAGTATACATGGGGCCACCCGCAATAGATCCATTTGGATCGATACGTCGAAATTTTACCGCAAGCGTGCAAGAAGTAAATTTGGTCGCCATCCCAAAAATAGCCGTTACCCACATCCAGAATAAGGCACCCGGACCGCCCAAGGAAATTGCGGTTGCAACTCCTGCAATATTACCGGTACCGACAGTGGCGGATAATGCGGTTGACAGTGCTTGAAAGTGATTGACCTCACCATTATCGTTTGGATTGTTGTGTTTACCCCGAACTAATTGCACAGCATGTTTGAAGCCCCGTATTTGAATGAACCCCATACGGATGGTTAAAAATAAACCAGTTAGCAGAAATAAACTCAATGTTAGAATATTGTTCCACAGTAAGCTATCAATAGCACCGGTACAATTTGTGAGTAAGTTCATCACAGTATCGGAATTATCCGATGAGCAACTGTCGGCTAATTTTGAATACCACTGAGCCATTTTATTCTCCTTTACTTGTACTTTTTATTTTTATTATTGACACAACTAGCCGTGTAACGTTCTTTATAACGAGTATTGCAGCTAAAGGCTAGTGTCTATTTTGTAAGCATCAGTTATTGACCATCTGGCAAGATAATAAGGGGTAGAATTCGACACTTTTTTAGACTGGTGATATATGATATATATATTAAGACTCAGTTTAAATCTTAATCCTATATCAGCTAAAGCATTAAAATAACAAATGAAAATAGATAAAACTAGCGGTAAAATCCAGGGAGTTCATAGTATAGCGTCACCGAACTGCAATGAACGGCCAGATTTGGATGACATCAGTTTAATCGTGATCCACGGCATTAGTTTGCCACCGGGACGATTTGGAGACGGTTATATTGAACAATTATTCACCAATAATTTGATAGCGACTGAACATCCATATTTTCAAGATATCGTCAGTCTACGAGTCTCGGCACATTTACTGATTAATCGTGAAGGTGTATTGACACAATTTGTACCGTTTACCAATCGCGCCTGGCACGCGGGTGAGTCAAAATACAAAGGCCGAGAAAACTGTAATGATTTTTCAATTGGTATTGAGCTAGAAGGTGTTGATGATATTCCGTACACAGAAGAACAATACCTGCAACTAGCCGAAGTATTGCACCATTTATATCACGCGTATCCGTTACTCAACCGCAATACTATGGCGGCTCACAGTGATATTGCCCCCGGCCGAAAAACTGATCCGGGACAAGCTTTTGATTGGGACTATCTTGATTCAAAGCTAGACCTGCACGAAAAATAATGATTGTAGTAAAGAATGTATTATAATAGTTTTACTTAATCATAATTAGGAATATCTTAGCCACTTATGAGTTTAATAACGATATTACTCTGTCTTGCTATCGAGCGTTTTTTCGGAAATTTAGATCACCTGCGTCAATTTGCATGGTTTGATAAATACACCGATTTTATATTGACGAAACTGCAAGCCTATTCATTTCGAGATGGCCCATTAGGTCTTATTGTGGTCATCGCTGGAATTGCGACACCAATATGGACTGTATTTTATTACGCTCTTAAGGATGTTGAAGTCATCAGTTTAACTGGCTTAGTAATAGCCGTCATCACGGTTTTATATTGCTTAGGTCCAAAAGATCCGAGTCGCCAAGTTAACCGATATCTCGACGCAGTAGAGCGAGATGATTTGGAAGCCTCGGCATTGTATGCCGAAAAATTTTTAAAACAAGACATCAACGACAACCTAGCTGTAGTCGCACAAGATGTAAAACAAGAGCTGTTTATCGCCACTAATGATCGCATTGTAGGTGTGTTATTTTGGTTTGTTATGTTGGGGCCACTTGGTGCAGTTTTATTTAGACTGTCGTGTTTACTCAAAGAAAAAGAAAGTACGATTAATAATGGCTACTCAAAAGCAGCGCATGACTTTTATGACATCATGATCTGGCCCAGCGCGAGAATTTGTGTGTTAGGTTTTGCCGTAGCCGGTAGCTTTATTGGCGCACTAAGCCACCTCACTGAATGGTCGGCGTTATGGAAACGCGACAGTAACGAAATAATTATTAAGTCTGGATTAGGAGCAATGCACGATGAATCTTTTCAAAAAGAAATTAATTTAGAATCCAAACCCGATTATGACTTAGTAAAAGACGCTTTATCGCTAACCCAGCGAACCAGTATTGCATTACTAGCTATTCTAGCGGTGTTAACCATGGTCGGTTGGTTATCATAAAGCCGACACAGTCGTAATACAATTAAATGAAAACCTTAATACTCGGTGGTGCGCGTTCAGGAAAAAGTCGTTTTGCGGAAGAGCGGGTATTAAAAAGTCAATTACAAGCAATCTACATTGCAACGGCGGCAAAAAATAAAAACGATCCAGAAATGGAACGCCGTATTCAAAAACACCAACAACAACGCGGCACTCAATGGCAAAATATAGAAGAGCCAATAAAGTTACTAAAAACGTTACAACAAACCGTTAATAAAAAAAATTATGTCTTAGTCGATTGCCTAACCTTATGGTTAAGCAATTTATTATTACAAGAACCAACTGTCAAAATCACCGAACTTGAAAAGCAGCTAGAACATTTTTGTGATTCTGTAATAGCATTAGAGGGTGATATCATTTTTGTAAGCAACGAAGTAGGCTTAGGCATTATTCCAATGGGAGAGTTATCCCGACAGTTTTGTGATCTAACTGGCTTACTGCATCAACAACTTGCAAAAAACTGCGACCAAGTAATTTTTATGGTTGCTGGTATACCTCAAATAATTAAAGACGAGAGTCAGTAAAAATCATGAATAGACAATTAATGAATCAACCCGTCACCCCAGTAATGGTTTTAGCCGGTGTCCACCAGCACGAAACGATCTGTGCATTATTTAAAATTTTAAACCACTGGATAC
>CAYQUC010000043.1:22756-25994 GCA_964420605.1 uncultured Thioalkalispiraceae bacterium
AACCACTGGATACCGGCTTAAAAAATTACCGGTATGACGTGATGGTTGAAATCAATAATGAATCAACCCGTCACCCCGGTAATGGTTTTAGCCGGGGTCCACCAGCACGAAACGATCTGTGCATTATTTAAAATTTTAAACCACTGGATACCGGCTTAAAAAATTACCGGTATGACGTGATGGTTGAAATCAACAGCCACTTGACCCGTCACACCAGGACTTTAGAACTCCTGTGTTGTCCATTAATAAGTATTTCCGTGTACTGCTCAGGTCATGTGTTTTTTACCTGTCTCCAGCTGCTAGAAATGTTAAAAAAATGCATATTACATTAATCATAAAATACCAGTAATAAAATTAAACTAATGACAAAGATGCTTAAATCAAATCACAAAATTACTTAGTGATCAAAGCATATTAAGTTATACTCATTATTTTCAAATTAAGTAGCAGGCATTAAAAAGTGAACGAGTGGCTAAAAAAACCAGTAAAATCAATTGCTAATTCATTCCAGGATTTAGCACTAAATCATCAATTACAATTAACCAAACCACCCGGTTCACTTGGCGCATTAGAAGATATCGCCATAAAATTTTCAGTCTGGCAAGAAACTCTGTCCCCAAAAATTGAAAACCCAATGATCGCTATATTTGCAGCCGATCACGGTATCGCCAATGAAAATGTCTCGGCATTTCCTCAAGTTGTTACAACCGAAATGATTCGCAATTTTTCAAACGGTGGCGCAGCCATTAGTGTTATTGCAGAGAGCATGAGTATCCCATTACACGTCATCGACATGGGTACCGTGGTCGAAGCCGAAAATTTAAAAGGCGTAATATCAAAACGAATTGCAGCAGGCACTAAAAACTTTGCAGTAGAACCCGCAATGTCACCAGAACAATGTTACCAAGCCCTCAATGCTGGAGCTGACTTTATCGCACAAGCCAACATAAATTCAGTTGATGTTTTTATCGGTGGTGAAATGGGGATTGCCAATACCTCATCGGCAACGGCAATCGCAAGCGTTTTACTAAATCAACCTGTATCAAACTTGGTTGGCCCAGGCACCGGCTTGGATCAACAAGCCGTAAAAAATAAATCCGCTATAATCCAAAAAGCAATTGAATTTCACCATAAAAATTTGTTGAATGAGACCAACACGCTAGATCCTATCTTGGTGTTACAAACTGTAGGGGGTTTCGAAATTGCGGCATTAGTCGGTGCCTATCTTGCCTGTGCGCAACACGGCATTCCAATTTTAGTTGACGGTTTTATTTGTAGTGTTGCAGCATTAGTAACAACACTCATAGCACCAAACTCAAAAGACTGGATGTTCTTCACTCACGAATCAGCCGAACCCGGGCATCAAATAATATTAAAATCATTAAATGTAAAACCATTACTAAATTTAAACATGCGCTTAGGTGAAGCCAGTGGCGCAGCAGTATCGTTAGCAACCATTGAACTTGCGCTAAACCTACACAATAAAATGGCGACTTTTGAACAAGCTGCTGTGAGTAATAAATCGAATTAATCATGTCAATCGTACCGCATACCATTATAGATTTAATCCGACACGGTGAAACTATCAGTGGCTCGTGTTATCTTGGCAGCACCGATAGCATCTTAAGTGAAAAAGGCTGGCAGCAAATGCGCGGCGCGGCACTTGGTTATGCACCTTGGGATAGTATCATCAGCTCACCGTTAAAACGCTGCAAAGCTTATGCAGAAGAACTTTCTGGTAATAATAATATTCCATTAACCATAGAACCCAGTATCCAAGAAATTCATTTCGGCGACTTTGAAGGCCAAACAGCACAACAATTAATGCAAAACAATCCAGAAGCCTTAAAAAAATTCTGGGCCGATCCTGTTAACAATACACCGCCTAATGGTGAACCGTATTTACTATTTAAAAAACGCATACTCAATGCTTGGCAATCCATCATAATCAAGGTCATCAATAAACACGTGTGTGTCGTGGCTCATGCTG
Source organism: uncultured Thioalkalispiraceae bacterium (assembly GCA_964420605.1). GTDB lineage: Bacteria > Pseudomonadota > Gammaproteobacteria > UBA6429 > Thiohalophilaceae > CAYQUC01. The sequence continues at coordinate 24,747 of CAYQUC010000043.1, forward strand.
GAGTGATTCGGACTATAGTACAAACGGTGTTAGGTATGCCCGATAATAATTTATTTCGTCTCGATATTAAACACGGTGGCATCACCCGAATTGAGCTCAACGGCATTGCCACTGAAACAATACCGCGGTTATTATTTTTAAACAGCAAATTATGACAACACCGTTTCGAATCGCCATGCAGTTGTTAACCCGTATACCGGTAACAACGCCCAATGATATTACGCCTGAACAGCAGGGCATGTCATTATTGTATTATCCTGTAGTTGGTTTAATCATTGGCATAATTATATATGGCGTAATGTATTTCATCACACCAATATCAAATACTATATCCGCAGCAATAGCATTAACTCTTTGGGTATTATTAACCGGAGGCCTACACCTTGATGGACTCGCAGACAGCGCCGATGCCTGGTTAGGTGGCACCAAAGCCAATAAAGACGAAACAATAAAACGCAGCTTTGAAATAATGAAAGATCCAAACTGTGGACCAGCCGGCGTGTTTTGGATCGTATTAATTTTATTATTAAAGTTTGCAGCATTAACTGAAATTACTCAGTCAACACTATTTGTCATTTTAGTGGTGCCAGTTATCGGCAGGGCAGTCGCCGTACTGTTATTTTTAATAACACCTTATGTCAGCCAATCTGGCATTGCGAGTGTCATAGTGCAACATATTCCATATAAACAAGCCTATGGTATGCTGTTTGCTGTTGTTGTACTGTTAGGCATAGTTAATATCTACAGTCTTGTGGTGCTGTGCGTCTCTGTGATCGTCATGTTGTTATTACGCCAACTTATGCTTAATCGTTTGGACGGTATGACTGGCGATACCACCGGCGCATTAATAGAAATTACCGAAGCCGTGGCAATAATAACGTCTATCTTGATATTCACTATAGTGACGTAAGCCGGTTTAAGCTTAATCCGCAATAGACAGCTAATAAGCTCTATGCTCATAGATGAGATGGTGTTAACTTAATTCAACCTCTTGTTAAATTTAAAAAATAGACGTAAATATCATATTCTGTATAAAAAACGTACAGTCATTCGTAATAAATAGTGATTAATATTGCATAACAACGATCGAAACGTGTAACCTTAAGCCTGTAAATGCGATAAAATAACATCTGTTTTACAGGGAACCGCTTAAGGATTAAGCATAGGAGTAACACATGGGTGGAGCACAACCGCTACCATACAACACCGCCAAATTGGCCCTCAAGGTCAAAGGTGAAGCACTAGCTG
>CAYQUC010000044.1:0-25903 GCA_964420605.1 uncultured Thioalkalispiraceae bacterium
GCCGTCATCGGGGGATAATATCCATAAGTCTTTGCCACCGGGGCCTGCGGCTAAAACCATTCCTTCAGATAATCCAAAACGCATTTTACGGGGTTTTAAATTAGCGACCATTACGGTATGTTTTCCGATGAGTTGTTCGGGGGAGTAGGCTGATTTTATTCCAGCAAAGACATTTTTAGTTTGACCGCCTAAATCTAATGTTAATTGCAATAATTTATCTGCACCATCAACGTGTTCTGCATTGACAATTTTAACAATTCGTAAATCTACTTTTGCAAATTCTTCAAACGTTATTTCATCACTAATGGGATCATCCGCTAATGGTCCAGTCACAACCTCGGATTCACTTGTTTCTGTCGTTAAGTTCTGCTTTGATGCTTCAGTCATTGCGTCAATGGTATCCTGTTCAATTCGAGTCATTAATGGTTTGAATTTATTAATTTTATGTCCGAGTAATGGTTGTTTAATATCATCCCATTGTAATGGTGAAACATTCAGAAATGATTCTGATAAAATTGCGGTGTTCGGTAAAATTGGTTTTAAGTAGGTTATTAACACTCTAAATAGGTTTAAGCCTACACTGCAGACATCATGCACTTGTTGCTCTTTACCGGCTTCTTTAATGAGTATCCATGGTTTGTTTTCATCAATAAATTGATTTGCTTTATCCGCCAAGGCCATTATTTCACGTACTGCGCGACTGAATTCGCGTTGTTCAAAATGCGTTGCGATAGAATCACCGGCAGTGACAAACTGTGTGTACAAATCTACTTGTGAGTTGTTGGTTGCTAAAGTAGCATCGAATTTTTTATTAATAAAACCCGCACAACGACTGGCGATATTAACTACTTTACCCACTAAATCGCTATTAACGCGCTGCGAAAAATCTTCAAGATTTAAGTCGATGTCATCAATACCGGTGCCGAGTTTGGCGGCATAATAATACCGTAAATACTCAGGATTTAAAAAATCAAGATAGGTTCGCGCTTTAATAAATGTGCCGCGTGATTTTGACATTTTAGTGCCGTTGACGGTTAGAAAACCATGCACGAATACTGAACTGGGTTTTCGATGGCCACTGCCTTCTAAAGTTGCGGTCCAAAACAAGGTGTGGAAGTAGGCGATATCTTTACCAATAAAATGATACAGCTCATATTGACTATCGGCTTTCCAGTAATCATCAAAAATCAAATCATCACGTTTGGAACATAGATTTTTAAAACTCGCCATGTAGCCAATTGGCGCGTCGAGCCAAACATAGAAATACTTATCGTCAGTGTCGGGTATTTTGAATCCAAAGTACGGGTTATCGCGTGATATATCCCAATCTTGTAAACCGCTTTCAAACCATTCTTTGAGTTTATTGGCGATACCTGATTGTAATTGACCACTCTGGGTCCAATCTCGTAGCATGGTTTCAAAATCATTTAATGCAAAAAAGTAATGTTCAGAATCTTTTTCTATTGGGGTTGCGCCAGACACGGCTGAGCGTGGATTTTTTAATTCAATCGGGGAATAGGTTGCACCACAGACTTCACAGTTATCACCGTATTGATCCTTAGCACCACATTTCGGGCATTCACCGATGATGAATCGATCCGGTAAAAACATGCCTTTTTCAGGATCGTATAATTGGGTTATTATTCGAGTTTTAATATGACCCGCTTCGCGTAATTTAAGATATATTTGTTCAGTTAGTTCACGGTTTTCATCGGAATGGGTACTGTGAAAATTATCAACTGAGATATCAAAATCTTGAAAATCCGCAAAATGTTCTTTTTTCGATTGCTCAATTAATTGTTCGGGAGTAATACCTTCATTTTGAGCGCGTAACATAATCGGTGTGCCATGAGCATCATCAGCACAGACATACGTGCAGTTATGACCTCGAAGTCGTTGAAAACGAACCCAGATATCGGTTTGAATGTATTCCAACATATGACCAAGATGGATTGAGCCATTGGCATAGGGTAGGGCACTAGTGACTAAAATGGTTCTATGATCAGTGTTGTTATTCAAACTCTTTGCTCTCTGTTTTCGGTCGTTGTATTATTAGCATGGTAAAGCTGCTTAAAATGGCAGTTTATCATAATTGCTTGTTTTAGATGACCTTATCCTAATTAGGATCCCAATCTTTTAAGCTGCTTTGAACGAGTTTTGATGGTACTAAAATAGTGGGATATTTAGTGTGAGCTCTATATTGGGTCATCAGTGTGATAAATATCGAGTAATAATTAAAAGCCGTAAATTATATGGGTTAATATGATAGACGCTAATTTATTGTTTTTATTATATTTATCATAATAAACCGGATTAAACAGTGTTCCTATATTAACTATTACTAAAGTATCATAGGAATTCTTGAGTATTTTAGTGTACTATAGGATGGCTTAATCATCTTGATTTACAGATTATGAATTTGCTATTTTAACTATCAATGGTTAAAACCAGCCCGAAATAAAACCAGATTAAACTAACACGTATTGAATTTAGGAGTACCATCTAATGAGTATTACTCAGGATCAAATCGAATCAGCCATTAAAGAATATATTGACCCTTATCTAGAAAATGATTTAGTGTCAGCTAAAGTTGTTAAAAATATTAAGATTGACGGTGATGCAGTCGTAGTTGATATTGTGATGGGTTTTCCTCTTGAGGGATATAAAGAGAAACTAATATCCAGCATTCAAGAACGTGTTGCAAAAGTTGACGGTATTGCTACTGCAACAATCAATGTTAGTACAAAAATTAGTAGTCATGTTGTTCAAAAAGGCGTTGAACACATCACGGGTGTTAAAAATATTATTGCCATTGCATCGGGTAAGGGTGGTGTTGGTAAATCAACAACTTCAGCAAATCTTGCATTAGCTTTGGCTACTGAAGGTGCCACTGTCGGTATATTGGATGCGGATATTTATGGTCCTAGCCAACCGCGTATGATGGGTTCTACCGCTAAACCAGAATCTAAAGATGGCAAGACACTCGAACCAATCATGGCTCATGGCATTCAAACAATGTCGATTGGTTATTTGATTGAAGATGAAACACCAATGATTTGGCGTGGTCCAATGGTAACTCAAGCCTTAGAGCAGTTACTTAATGATACGCAGTGGAATGATGTTGATTATTTAATTATTGATTTACCACCTGGAACGGGTGATACACAATTAACACTGGCTCAAAAAGTGCCTGTGAGTGGTGCGGTCATTGTTACCACACCACAAGACATTGCATTACTTGATGCTCGCAAAGGCCTTAAAATGTTTGAAAAAGTAGAAGTGCCGGTATTAGGTATTGTTGAAAATATGAGTATTCATATTTGTAGTGAATGCGGTCATGAAGAACATATCTTTGGTTCTGGTGGTGGCGAGAGCATGTCGGAACAATTTGATGTTGATTTATTAGGTTCTTTACCCTTAGATATTCAAATTCGTGAACACGCTGATGCGGGTAAACCAACAGTAGCTGCTGAACCAAATGGTCGAATTGCTGAAATATATGCTGATATTGCACGTCGAATGACAGCAAAACTATCAACTCGAACTAAAGATTTTAGTGCAAGTTTCCCTAAAATTGTGATTCAAAATAACTAGTTCGTTATTGGCTAATTCCGAATTTGATAATTTTGAACTTAAAAATAGATTAAAGGGTACCATTTACTGGTACCCTTTTTTTATGCCTGCAATATCAGTTTGTAGAACGATTAATTTATATTACAATGGCCTACACCAACTACAGCGTTTTAAACAGTGAGATTATGAAAAAAGAAAAATACATGTCATGGCATAGTTATTTTATGTCAATCGCTTATTTGTCTTCATTCCGTTCAAAAGATATCAAAACTCAAAACGGTGCCTGTATAGTAGATAAAAATAAAAAAATAATTGGAATTGGTTATAACGGCTTACCACGAGGATGTAATGATGATGATCCTGATTATTGGTCTGATGATGATAATAACGCATTAAAATCAAAACATACCTACGTCGTTCATGCTGAAAAAAATGCAATTTATAATTGTATGTCACATGATATGGCGGGAGCGACAATGTATGTGACACAATTTCCGTGTAATACTTGTGCTCAAGCAATCATTCAAGTTGGTATAACACAGATTATTTTCGCTTCTCGTAAAGAACATCATAATGATTTAAATGCGGCAGTAAACAAAATGTTTAATGATGTTGGTTTAGTTGCAAAATCTTATGATGAATGTGATGTAAACGATCGAGAATTTTTATCTGGATTAATGCAGTTAAAGGATTTATATCTTTAAAGTTTAATAATCTTCATCTTCTTCTGATGGTTCATAGATTATTAGTTTTTGACCATTAATACGATTTAATTTAATGAGTAATTCGTCGCCGTTGGGTTCAATTCGCTTTACCTTAATGGGTAAGAAATTGTATTTTTTTGCGGTCCAAAATATATAACGGTCTTTATTGTTTTGACTTTTAGATTCCATTACTTGAGTTTTAATGTAGCCTCTATCGGTTTCTAATTCTTCATTTTGAGTATGAACTAGCGAATATTCATCGATACTTTCATTATCGACAATAGTAAATTTGATGTTTTTATTATTTTGTTGCATCGCCAGCATTATAGCAACCTGGAAACTTAATACGTCTTGTTTATTATGTGCAAGCTCATGTTTTATATTATCTTTGGTTCGGGTAAGAAAATTCTTTTTGTTGTTAAATATGATACTAAAGTTATCATTAGGCTTACCATTGGTATTTTTATAATCGTATCGAGTGGGGATAACCATATTGTTACGCAATTGGTACTGGCTTGATTCTGTAATTTTATCTTTAAAAAACCAACTGGCAATTCCAGTTGCATAGGTTAGTGAGGTATAGGTAAACTTTGCATCTGAATGTCTTATCAATTGACGCTCAGACTCACCTAATTGCATATCATTTTTACTAACATCGTATTTTGCAGTAAAACCAGTATAAAGTAAGTTATGGCTGTGATCCGGCTTGGGAATGTTGGTTTTATTTTGAGCTTGAGCTTGACTTGATACAATAAGAACAGAAATAAATAATAATAATGTATTTCGATAATTTAATTGATTAGAAATCATAAGTTTGGAGATAGGACCATGTGTGCCAATAGTTAATAAGACTGTATAGACTATTTGAAACGGATATTTAAAATAAGTTCATTAAAACTACGATTTAGAGTGTAAAGAGTCTGTTTTTATCATCAATAACGTCACCATCGAAAAAAACCTGGTCATTTTTTAATTCAATTCGTCCTTTGCTTATCCAGTCTAGTGCTTTTGGATAGATTAGGTGTTCAACTAGATGAACTTTTTGCTGAAGTTGTTCACTGTCGTCGTTGTCAGCTATAGTAACGCAGGCTTGTAATATGATAGGCCCATCATCAAGTTTAGGACTAACAAAATGCACGCTAGCACCATGTTCTGTTTCACCTGCATCAATGGCACGTTGATGGGTATTAAGACCTTTGTATTTTGGAAGTAATGATGGGTGGATATTAATTAATTTACCTAGGTGGCTTGTGACAAATTGATTGCTTAGAATCCGCATGAAACCAGCCAATACAGTAAAATTAACCTTATGCCGTTCCAGTATTTCTGACAAAGCTTCATCAAATTGTTCACGTGTTTGATATTTAGCCGGCTCAATAAATGTTGTTGTTATATTGGCTTTTTTAGCACGCTCCAAACCTTTAGCATCCAACCTATCACTAATGACTACTTTGATAGTAACATCGATTTCATTTCGATGAATAGCATCAATAATAGCCTGTAGATTAGAACCATTACCCGATAAGAGTACCGCGATAGCTAAAGACATTAATTAATCGATACCGTTGGGTTTTGGTCATTGTTCTTTTCAATTTGACCAATGATCTGAGCCGTTTCACCAGATTCAGATAATGACTGTAATGTTGCTTCAACATCATTTGGCGCAACGACTAGCACCATACCGATGCCGCAGTTAAAGGTTCGAAACATTTCGTTGGCCGAAATATTGCCTTTTTCTTGTAACCAGTCAAAAATAACGGGTTTTGTCCAACTAGATTCATTAATTTTTGCAACGGTAAAGTCGGGCATCACTCGAGGAATATTCTCAAGTAAACCGCCACCGGTGATATGTGCTACAGCATGTACATCAACTGTTTTGAACAGCGTTAGTAATGGTTTAACATAAATTCGAGTAGGTTTCATGGTATGAAAGCTTAATGATTTACCATCAAGTTCATCGCTAAGTGAGGACTGGCTAACTTCCAACACCTTACGGACTAAAGAGTAACCATTAGAATGCGGTCCGTTTGACGAGAGCCCGATAATAACGTCATTTTCAGCAACTTTACTGCCATCAATAATGTTATTTTTTTCGACTACGCCGACACAAAAGCCCGCCAGATCATAATCATTGCCTTGGTACATTCCCGGCATTTCTGCTGTTTCACCACCAATTAATGCAGCACCAGCTTGGATACAGCCCTCAGCAATGCCTTTGATGACATCGGTGGCAATATTCAGGGATAATTTACCTGTGGCATAATAATCGAGAAAAAATAACGGTTCAGCACCTTGAACAATTAAGTCATTGGCACACATAGCGACCAAATCGATACCGATGGTATCGTGTACGCCACTTTCAATGGCAAGTTTTAACTTAGTGCCAACACCATCAGTACCTGAGACCAATACCGGTTGTTGGTAATTTGAGGGTATCTCAAACATTGCTCCAAACCCGCCCAAACCGGATAACACGCCAGGGCGCTTGGTTCTTGCAACGTGTGGCTTAATTTGTTCTATTAATTCATTTCCAGTATCAATATCAACACCAGCATCTTTGTAACTGAGACTTGTGTTATCTGAGTTATTTGTTGACGATTTATCTTGAGACACGTTTACTCCTGATACGATAAAATTGACGCAGTTTGCGACACTGCATTGTATATAATGTTTAAGAAACGATTATTATACTATTATACTGTCAGTCGATACAGTTAGTCTTGTTAAATGAATAATTTTAAGGCTGTATTTTAATAATAAATTAACAGATTATCGTTCTAATTTATAACTAAGTTCTTAATTTAGAAGGTTTTCTGTTAGCATGATACATTTAGAATTTGAAGGATTCTTATGATTTTAGTTATATCAAAAAAGCCTGTGTATTTGGGGGCGCTATTTAGCTTATTATTGTTATTATCGTTTCCCTTATCTGCCGAAGTTGTCAAAAATCTGTATGACATTAAAATTCCTGTTTTTAGTCAAGATCGAAATGAGCGTAAATTAGCCATTAAATTAGGTTTAGCTAAGGTGCTGGTTAAGGTAACGGGTCGCAGTGCGGTGGCTGACTTACTAGAATTGGAAGATGTGTACCGTGTTGCGCCACAATTCGTACAACAATTTCGCTATTTAAAAATACCGAAAAAAAAACAAGCTGTACTTGCTGATAGACAAAATTCTGTAAAACTCGGAAAATCAGACAAAATAGCAAATAAAAAATTATGGATTCGATTTAATAAGAAAGCCATCAACAAAATGTTGCGCCAACGCAACTTGCCTGTTTGGGGACAAACCCGTCCTTCGGCCTTGGTTTGGTTTGTGGTCGATGAGGATGGTCGAAGAGAGTTTGTGAGTACCGTGCGAGATAACGTGTTTTATGAAACTATTATAAATTACTCTAAGAATCGTGGGTTACCGGTACGGTTTCCGTTAATGGACTTAACGGATCGGTTAAATATTAAAACCAGTGATATTTGGGCTGGTTTTGATGGAGCCATTTTAAAAGCGTCGGAACGATACCATACAGAAGCTGTTATTGTTGGTCGAGCCTATAAGAGTTTTACTGGCGTTTGGAATACCCGCTGGTCTTTGTATTTGAATGGTCATCGACAAATATGGGAATTTCAAGGTACTGATATAATTGCGGCATTAACACCGGGTATCGATCAAGTTACCGATAACCTATCCGTACGTTTTACTCAAGTTAATTTCAGTCAGGACAGTAATCAAGTATTCCTAAAAGTGACTAATATAGAAAATTTGGCGGATTATAGTCGAGTAGTAAAATACATTTCATCGATTTCATCTGTCATTCAAATTCAGCCTTACGTTTTAAATAAAGATAACGTGATATTTAACTTAACAACACGCGGCGGTAGAATCGGTGTGGCACAATCTATTGCTCTTGGTCGATTATTTGTTAAACAAGACCCAGATGTGCCTAATGTAGCTGTTGATAATTATGAGGGTGGACAAGAGCAAACTGGTTCGGATACTAATACTGATGTGGCAGTTGCGTATGATTTAAAATATAGGTTATTGAAATAATAATTAAAAATATCTATTATTATATGTAGTGTTAAATAATAGCAGCGGTTTTGATAAAATTGAAGCTACATCACATACCTAACTTAATTAGTATTATGCGGATGTTACTGGTATTGCCAGTTGTGTTACTAATGCTGAATGAAGAATTTGAGTGGGCTTTGGTGTTATTCATTATTGCTGGTATATCAGATGCCATCGATGGATATATAGCAAAACAGTTTAATTGGGTTTCAGGTTTAGGTAAAATTTTAGATCCTCTAGCTGATAAGTTATTAATGCTCTGTTGTTATCTTGTGTTAGGTTGGCTTGGTTACGTACCATTATTATTAGTGAGTGTTGTTATTACTCGAGATTTTCTCATTGTATTAGCTGCGATGAAATATAAGAATATTATTCTGTCAAAAAATATAACCCCAACAGTGATCAGCAAAGTAAATACGACGGCTCAAATATTGCTAATCTGTGTTGTATTGTTTTCAATAGTGGTTGTTCCATTATCAGAAAGTAATTTAAACTTTATTTTCTTTATAGTTTATATTACAACATTGGCTAGTGCTTTAGATTATGTTTTTATTTGGAAAAAACAGTTAATTAATTCTCAACACCGCCATAATTAAAAAACATGGATAACGATACTCAGTTAATATTGAATTTTGATCTACGGGAAGTTGCTCGATTTGATAATTTCATTGTTGATGCCAATCAAACATTAATTAATGATTTGCAAAATGAAAGTCAATTTTGTGTATTTTATTATGGCACGTCAGGATCGGGAAAAACACATTTGCTGCATTCGCTGTGCCACCACTATACTATTCAATCAAAATCCACAACTTACATACCGCTTGCCGAATTTTCTGAGCTATCTCCCCAAATATTCGTAGGCCTAGATAATATGGCATTAGTTTGTATTGATGATATACAAATGATAGCTGGAAATGAAGAATGGGAAACGGCGTTATTTCATTTATATAATCGAGTGCGTGACAATCACGGTAGGATAGTGGTGAGTAGTGCGATGTCATTAAAATCACTACCCATCAAACTTGCGGATCTCCGTTCACGGTTTAGCTGGGGACCGGTGTATCAAATAAAAGCATTAAGTGATGAAAATAAATGTTTAGCGTTGCAGCAACATGCTACATCACGCGGTCTGGAATTAACCAATGAAGTGTGTGAATATTTATTGAGTCGGTACTCACGTGATATTAGCAGTTTATTTGAAATGCTGGATATACTCGACAAAGCAGCATTAGTTGCTAAAAGAAAAATTACAATCCCATTTGTACGTAAAATCTTAGTTGATGAATAATAGTAATTAATCATTTAACATAATAGATGTAAAAGAGTTTACTCTAAACTAAAGTTAATTATTATTGTGTAAACTACCCCGTCTCAGAAGGGGGGCGTTCTCAATAAATGTTCCAAATCTCTGTTTACCGACAGCTTAATTAAATAATACTGGCTATATCTAAGTGGCTTAACCTGAAGTTAGAATAAGAAAAATACGAGGAATAAATTTAATATTTATTTACGCACCAGTCATAAACAGGGGATAAGCCTGCAAAACACTGCCATCCATGGCTGCTCGACTGCCGCTCCTGCGGCAGACGGCCTTTTGCAGGCTTATCCCCTGTTTATGACCTACAGGCTCGCTCTTTTCTAAATAATATTTTTAGTTCTGTTGAAATAATTCTTGTCCGGTTTCGTGACCGGATTTAAACTGCTAATCAAAAAAGATTAACAGCCTAGCAATCGATAAATTATTTCCTCTGATCCCGAGCATTCATCTTCACAAAATAGATACAACCCAGAAAAAGTCCGGTACTTAATGCCGTTTCGATTAATGCTAAATGGCGGGTTACGTCATTGGCATAGGCTTCAACCACGGCATGAATAAAATACGCTAAGGCTAGAAAACTACACCATGCATGGGTGTAGGGTTTGGCACGCATTAAGCCATAGAATGGAAATAACAACGGACCAATTGCAATGAGTAACATCATGGGGATCGAGATTATTGATGATTCTATAAAAAAGAAGATCCAATATAAAAATAGAACGATAAGACCAAAGTAACTAACTAAAGTTAGTTTGCGATAAAATACAGTATTTAGTTTCATAATAATTCTTTAATGGTTAGAGAGGTAAGTTTTTGCGGTTGTGGCTAATCTTTTGCCCAATGCGAGAGATAATATTTTTTCATCGTCTGATGCTTCAGTTTCATTATTAATACCTGCATGATGACTTACGCCATAGGGTGTACCGCCTGTTGTTGTTGAGTTAAGTTTATCTTCGCTATAGGGTAGTCCAATGATCATCATGCCATGATGAAGTAACGGTAACATCATCGACATCAAGGTAGTTTCTTGTCCACCATGCAGACTCGAACTAGAGGTGAACACTGCGGCTGGTTTTCCTATTAATGCACCTGATAACCATAACGGAGTGGTAGAATCTAAAAAATATTTTAAGTCGGCGGACATATTACCGAAATAAGCTGGACTACCCAATGCTAAACCGCAGCATTGTTTTAAATCATCAAGGCTTACGTACGGCGCACCTTGTTCTGGAATGCTATCTTCAGTAGTCTCGCACACTGTACTGGTTCGGGGTACTGTCCTTATTCTTGCACTCATGTGCTCGACCGATTCGATACCTCGAGCAATAAGATGAGCCATTGTGCTAGTAGAGCCACTACGGCTACTAAATAAAACTAAAACTTCATTAGTATTCATAAAATTTCCAATATATTTTCAGGTGGACGACCAATTCGGGCCTTGCCATTGGTGACAACGATGGGGCGTTCAATTAATATTGGATTTTCAATCATGGCTGTTATTAATGCTTTTTCATCTAACTCAGCATTCTCTAATGCACATTCTTTGTATGCTGGCTCGTGTTTTCGCATTAATTCACGTGGAGTCATGTTGAGCATTGATAATATTTCTTTTAATGTTTCATAGTTAGGAGGTGTTTCAAGATAATATACCTCAGTTGGATTAAGTTCGCGCTCATTGAGTAGTTGCAGAACTTGTCGTGATTTAGAGCAGCGATTATTGTGATATATAGTGACAGTCATTTTAAAATTTAATCCATATTATAATATATCTGCTATTCTAATCTAATCAGACATTTTTAAAAATGATTATGAATAGAACCCGTAAAGCACTGGGTAGAGTCATTATTAAAAGCTTATTGTTAATTTGACGATATCTTGACAGTTAATTAAGTGAATGTTAGTTTGGAGGCTCAAACCATTTTATTATTGAACTTAAACCCTTGTTATCTAATGCATAAAAATAAATTTTTAGTGACTTTAACGTTATTATTTAGCATTGTGCTGTTAACCAGCTCATGCGCAGTAAATCCCCCTGTACAGGAAATGAGTAATGCTCGTCAGGCGTTAAATGCCGCCCGGGATGCACAGGCAGAGCATTATGCTGAAATTGAATACAGTAAAGCTCAAGAGTTACTTGAGGAGGCGCGCTCAAACATAGAAAATGGGGATTACTACACGGCTCGCTACCTTGCATTAGAAGCCAAACAACATGCAATTCAAGCACGTTTAAACTCACAAAATATAAGTAAAGAAAAATAACGAACAATTGGGTGCTGGTTAGTATATAAGTGAATTTGTATATAAACTTTTGACATAATTCTCTTATTATTTAGTTACTTGCACGGTTATTAGTTGGGTTATACATTATTTTCAGATTATTCAGGATATTATTCTACTGTTTTTTGCTTGTTTAGTGATAATTGACAAATCGCAATATAACAACATTAATAACAATAAAACTGGAGTAAATTATGATGGTTCGACGATTTTTAAATTACTTGGGAATGGCTTTATTTATTATTTTTGTCACCGCTTGTGATACCACACCAGATAAACAACCTAATACGGCATCGACCGATGCCATTGCTGCTGCAAAAGCTGCAAACCAACGTGCCATTAAAGAAAAATACGAATGGCGTGATACTGGCAAGCTTATTAAAAAGGCTGAAAAGGCCTTAGCTTCGGGGAATAACACTACGGCTATTAAATTAGCTAACAAAGCACGTCGCCAAGCTGAACTAGCCGTTAAACAAAAATACAATGAACTTAAACGTCTAGAGCATATGTTTGAAAGCCCTTTAATTGAATCGAAAATTGATGGTTATAATATTGTTCAAGGTGATAATTTATGGAATATTGCGGCTAAATTAGGAGCGTACGGTAATCCGTATCAATGGCCGTTAATTTATAAAATGAATCGTGGTAAAATTAATGATGCTGATTTGATCTATCCTGGACAACAATTGATAATTGACTCTACTATTTCGAGTGACGATAAGAGTGCGGCAGTAGAGCAAGCAAAGAATCGCGGTAGTTGGACATTAGGTAAAGTTGAATTAACCGACAAGGTCTATTTAAATAAATAGTTACATTATTTTGGTGGTAATTAAAAGGCTCCATCGGAGCCTTTTTTGATCTATTCATATTGAAAAGAATAAAATTATAAAGAATAAAATTAAAAATTTTAGTGTATTTAATATAACGATAGTCAATATTGTAACAGTCGTATTGAATTATTTACGTATTTTTATTCATCGCTTTACATCGGACCAGTGTCCGCATGTTGCTGCAGCGCTAACATTCACGTCGTTACTGGCTTTAGTACCTTTATTAGCAATCTCCGTTTCACTAATTAATAATGTTCCTGCGGCACAAGACTCTTTAGTTGCAGGCCAAGAATATTTGTTTCAAATTTTTGCGCCAGAATTTGGTGACGAAATTAAAACCTATTTACAAGTTTTTGTTACTAAAACCCAAAGTTTAACGACGATTGGAATAATTTTTATTGCATTTACCGCATTACTCACTTTGGATACTATTGAAAAAACTTTAAATAGAATTTGGCGGGTTAAAAAATCACGAAATGTATTAATGCGATTTTCAATTTATTTTATCATATTAACATTAGGGCCAGTGTTGGTTGGAATAAGCTTATCTGTTACAACTTATCTTGCAACGTTAACACATTTTACTAACACTATATCAGTGGGGGATGACAGTTTTGATTTATTGTCGGTCCTTCCGGTTTTAACGACGACATTTGCATTTACTTTATTATATAAAATCGTACCGAATACAAAAGTATCAATATATCATGCCTTAATGGGGGGCTTCGTCGCAGCATTGTTATTTGAGTTGTCCAAACGGGGTTTTGCTTATTTTTTAACTTCATTTTCTACCTACCAATTAATATACGGTGCATTAGCAGCAATACCGATAACTTTAATTTGGTTTTATGTTTCGTGGTTAGTGATTTTAATTGGAGCTGAAGTGACGGCGAGTAGTTTTGATTTTTTAAATTACACAGTAAAAAAATCAACAAACACGCAAGTAGACTTGTGTGTTGCACTAAAGGTATTGGGTGATATTGGTTTTTTGCCAAATCATGATGGCATGTCGTCTGAAGGGATTATGACTAAGGAATCTCATATCCCTGATGAACTAATACAAAATACAGTAAATAAACTAGCAGAGCAGAAATTGATTATAATGACAGATGGTATGTGGTATTTAGCTAAAGACAAGGACAGCTATAGTATTCAAGATCTATTGGCCATTACTAATTTGTGTCATGTCAATTATTTGCTGGATGATAGTGATGAAGCACATTTTAGTGAAAATATTGAAATAATATTGGCTCAGTTAAACCGTCATTTAAAAGACTCTCCGCCAGTATTAGTCCAGAGTATTTATGAATAAACTACTTTATGTGACTTCACATGAGATTTTGTTGCTAAATTTAGTTAAAATGACTGTTGTTGTATAGGTTTCTATAAATTAACCTATTGATTTTAATCAGTTAATTTTTCAGTTTTCCAGCTTATTTTTATTGAATTTTCTATAGAGTATGCGGTCTGAATGTTAATAAATACCGAGACAGGACTGGATAAGAAGATGTTTAAAAATATAGTACGAGTAATGGCTGTCGTTTTAGTTATATCAGTTATGAATAATGTTGTAGCTGATGATTTTACCTTAAATGATATCAATGGAAAATCACACAAATTGTCCGATTATAAAGGGAAATGGGTGATAGTGAATTATTGGGCAACGTGGTGTCCACCGTGTTTAGAAGAGATTCCTGAACTGGTCGATTTTCATGAACTGCATAAAGATAAAGATGCAATTGTACTGGGGTTGAATTATGAAGAGGTTAGTCCAAAATATTTAAAAGAGTTTGTTGATCAATATTTTATATCATACCCGGTATTACATGCCGATCCAGGTACAGCCGATTACTGGGGGCCGGTTAATGGTTTACCGACTACCATCATTATCTCACCTACAGGTGAAATGGTAATGAAACAAGTGGGTCGAATTGATACAAAATTTCTTGATAACGCGATTAGTACTAAAGTTAAACATGCTTCAAGTAACTGATATTTAAAAAATTCTATAGAGAACGCGAGTGAAAATAAAGCGATTAATTCAAATATTTATACTGTTCTTTGTTGTCACGAATTCATACTCGGAAGCACCGAAGGATCCGTATAAATATTTTTTTCAAGAAACGTGGGGTGACTTCATAGAAGAAGCTTCACGCGCAAAAAGTGAAGGAAAGAAGGCCATAATGATATTTTTTGAAATGGATGAATGTCCATTTTGTCATTATATGAAAACAAATGTACTCAATCAGCCTAGCGTGCAAAAATATTATCGAGAAAATTTCTTAGTATTTTCTATCGACATTGAGGGTGATGTTGAAATGGTTAACTTTAAAGGCAAAACCGTTAAACAAAAAGATTTTGCATTTAAAGAAAACCGGGTACGAGCAACGCCCGTTATTGCATTTTTTGATTTTGATGGTAAAAGAATTCATCGACACACCGGAAAAACTTCAGGTGTTAAAGAGTTTATGATGATGGGAAAGTTCGTTGCATCGGGGAGTTACAAGTCGATGCGCTTTTCAAAATATAAAAGAATGCAACGCAACAAAAATAAATTATAAATCTTAATAATCATAAAAAATGATAAAAAGCCCTACCTTATTCTTACTTCATTCTGGGCTTCTCTATATGGGAATTACGCACTCAGGATTTATTTATTCTGAAATTATTGATTCCCAATCTATTGATCCAGGCAAGATGAGCCTAGAGCAATCTTTTACTTTACCTGAGCCCTTGACTCTTAAATATGCTTTAGGGCTGTCTAAAAATATAAATCCGGATATTGCATTTCATTTAGCCGAAAAAAAACAAATTTCAGTTAATAAGTCATTAATTAGGGCTGAAAATGGCTTTCAGTTATCGTTAGGTGGTGAATTAACGTGGAGTGAGAGAACCAACGCATCGTTTAGTTATAACCTCGATGAACAAAAGCTCACATTGCGATTAACCAAACCGCTTTATGATTTTGGAAAGAATCAATATAAACTTAATGCTAGTGATAAGTTATTAGACAGTAACTCGTTAGAATATCAAAATCTAATATACCTACGCCAAGTCAAAATCATGGCTGCATATTTTGATGTATTACTGTCAGATTTACGTTTTCATCGGAATAATGAAAATATGGCGATATCATTTATTGATTGGGACAATTCTCGAAAACGACGTGAATTAGGTACTACATCAGATTTGGATGTTGAAAAAAAACACAGTGAATATCAACGTGTTCGTCGTCAGCGTTTTGAAAGCGAAAATAATCAACGGCAAATGCGTAATCGTTTATCGATGTTAATGAATGCTGCTGGACAATTACCGACAAATTTGGCTATACCTGATGTGAGTCTTCGAATAAAAAAATCACCTACAATAGCAAATCTAACGCATAAGGCTTTTAAAAATAATTTAGAATTGAGAGCTATTGGTAAAAAAATTGGTTCAGTTAAAAATAGCATTCAAGCATTTAAATCGCAAATGAAACCCCAAATCAATTTGGAAAGTGAAGCGGCGACATATGCGAATGAATTTTCAGAGAATACTTTTTCTCGAGAGAACTGGAATATCGGCATAGTAATAGGAATGCCTTTGTACGATAGTGGTAAGATGGATTCTGAAATTGCAAAAATTCGAGTTGAGGTATATCGACTTGAAACACTATTACGACAAAAAAAAATGGAGATTCAACATGAGTTATTAACTTTAAAGTTGAAGTTAGATACCTTGCGGTTTGAACGAGATGAAGCTAATGCCTTTAATGATTATAGTGAACTATTTTTGGATGAAAAGCGCGCCTTATATGAAATGGAAGTTAAATCGACATTAGGTAGTGCGATGGTACAGATTTCAGATGCTCAATATGGAGTGGCTAAATCACTTTATGAAACGTTACTAACTTGGGCTAAAATTGATGTGTTAGTTGGTGATGAACCAGCTATTAAGTTATTTAAGCAATAAAGAAATTAACTGTAGATTAGTAAAGGTAATTTATGAGAAAATTTAATTTATCGTCATTGAGTAGGATGATTGCTATTCTTCTTCTTAGTAGTAGTTTAACTCTTGTTTATGCCGGAAAAGTAAATGCCAAGGAAATTAATGCAAAACTAGGCTGGTTTAATATCACCAAACTTTCGTTCAGAGTTAATGGTATTATTGCCAACATTGACGTTAAACCAGGTGACAAGGTTAAGGAAAATGATAAGTTAATTAATTTAGATCAACGTGAATATCGTGATAATGTCTCGTTAACAAAGTCATTATTAAAATCGCGTAAAGGTGAGTTAGATGAAGCAAAACGAGAGCTTGAGCGTGCATTAGAACTGTTTGATCGTACTGTTTTATCGGAACATGAATTACAAACAGTCAAAAACAATTTTATTTTAAGTGAAGCTCGTTATATAACAGCCAATAAAAATGGCTTAAAAGCGCAGCGTGATTTGGAATTTTCAAATATAATAGCACCATTTAATGCCATCGTTTTAGATGTTAAAATGAATCAGTATGAAACTGTCATATCGTCGTTTCAAGCTACCCCCGTAATTATTATTGCTGATGCTGATAAGCTACAAGCAGAGTTTAAACTCACTATTGATGATGTTATCAAATTAAAAGGCAATGAGGTTGTTGATGTTGTAATTGCTGGAGTAAAATATAAAGGAACGATATTTTTTCCTTCTTTACGAGTAATCAATGGACTGTATCCTGTCAGTGCTATCATCGCAGTGCCTTTTAAAATGGTTAAACCTGGATTGGATGTTATTGTTAATATTCCATAGCGGACGAAGTAAGGTTAACGATTAAACCAACGGTTGTCTAATGCGTGATATACTTTCTTAGGATAAACAAAGCTATTGCGACTGCCATTATAACGTGCCAGAGCATGAGTTAAATTACCTTTTTCTTTTTTTAAATAATATTTTAAAATGGTGCAACCAAACCGTAAATTGGTACGCATATTAAATAAATTATCACTAGTTTTGCCAATTTCTTTTAACCAAAATGGCATTATTTGCATTAAACCTATTGCACCAACCCTGGATATTGCAAATCGATCAAAATTACTTTCCACTTGAATTACAGATAGAACTAATTCCGGTGACAAGTCTGCTCGTTTTGCTTCATAGTGAATTTGCTTTAATAAAGTGATTCTTTTTGATGGATTTTTTATTGTTTTTTGTAGTCGTGTCGACATATCTTTGAGCCATACTTCGGCATCAAATCGGTCTTTAAAACTATCGGCTTCTGCAATTGCATTTTTTAGCAATAGACGTAATTCATCATCCGGTTTTTGTTGGGTTGCGGCATAGGTATTAATGGCTACTATTGAATTAAGCAATAACACTAAAATTAGAAACTTCATAATGTCAATAGTAGCTCAATTTAGCCTATTGCATTGAGAACAAATTCAAATATTTCATCAATCGCAATATCTTGAGAATCTGAGTCGGCACGGCTTTTGTATTCCACACTATTATTTTTCAAGCCTCGATCACCGATAACGACTCTATGTGGAATTCCGATTAATTCCATATCGGCAAACATAACACCGGGTCGTTCTTTTTTATCATACAACAATACATCAATACCGTTATCCATTAATGACTGGTAAAGAGACTCTGCAGCTTGTTGAACTTCGGCAGATTTATGCATATTTAATGGAATTATAACGATATTAAAAGGTGCAATATTATTGGGCCAAATAATTCCGTTATCATCGTGGTTTTGTTCAATTGCGGCAGCAACAATACGCGATACCCCAATACCGTAACAGCCCATTGTTGTTACTGTTGCTTTGCCATTTTCATTCAAAACGGTGGCATTCATTGATTTACTGTACTTGGTTCCAAGTTGAAAAATATGGCCGACTTCAATGCCGCGTTCTATTGCAAGAGTGCCTTTACCATCGGGGCTTGGATCACCATCAATAACATTGCGAATGTCAACGCTGATGGCTGTCTTTAGATCACGTTGCCAATTAACATTGATTAGATGTTTGCCCGTGTCATTAGCACCACAGATAAAATTTGTAACCGTTAGAGCGCTGCGATCAGCATAAATTGGAATTGTTAATCCCACTGGGCCGATTGAGCCTGGTGAACAATTTGCAACTTGTTTAATTTCTGCATCACTGGCCATTTCTAATGGACTCAAAATGCCTTCAACTTTTTCAGCCTTAATTTCATTTAACTCATGGTCACCGCGTAATACCAAGGCAATGATAGTTTCTTCTTTACCTTTAACGAGTAATGTTTTAAGACATTTTTTGCTATCAACTTTTAAAAATACACTAACTTCGTCAATGCTATTATAGCCTGGTGTTTCTACCGTAGAACTTTCGAGTAGTACTTCACTGACTGATTCAAGCGCCAATGCTTCAGCTGTTTCGACATTTGCGGCATAATTACTGCCATTACTAAATGCGATTGCGTCTTCTCCTGATTGTGCGAGTACATGAAATTCATGTGAGCTATTACCACCAATTGATCCTGAGTCAGCTTCAACAGGGCGATAATTTAATCCAATTTTATCAAAAATTTTACAATATGTTTGATGCATTACTTGATATGTTTCTTGTAAAGATTCTTCGTTGATATGAAAAGAGTAGGCATCTTTCATTAAAAACTCTCTAGCTCGCATGACACCAAATCGAGGGCGGCGTTCATCCCGAAATTTTGTTTGAATTTGATAAAAAATTACAGGTAATTGCTTATAACTTTGGATTTCTTTTTTAATTAAATCTGTTATGACTTCTTCATGGGTTGGACCATAACAAAATTCGCGGTTATGGCGATCCTTTAAGCGTAACAATTCAGCACCATACTCATCCCAACGAGTTGATTCTTGCCATAATTCAGCAGGCTGAATTGTAGGCATTAGTAGTTCTTGAGCTTCAGCTCGATTCATCTCTTCACGTACGATATTTTCAACTTTTCGTAGTACTTTTAGCCCTAATGGTAGCCAGGTATACAAACCTGAGGCTAATTTTCGAACTAAGCCTGCCCGTAGCATTAATTGATGGCTTATTATTTCTGCATCGGCTGGTGTTTCTTTTAATGTTGAAAGTAGAAATTTTGATACGCGCATAGTTGTTTACCGTTGTTTTAGTGTGAATCGATTGTATATGGTTGTATCAAATTAGGTAAGGTGTAAATAGTAAAAATTCGAGGCTTTATTTACAGTCGGTCATTATTCTTTAGGCTTTGCTTTATTTGTAAATGTTTTTGACGGCATTATATTTAATGAATGCTCAACTTCTTCAGTTTTATATTTAATACCTTTTGGGGGAGGCTTATTACTAATTTGTAATTCACCTTTATCATTTTGCCATTTATATATAGTTGTTTTATTGCTAATAACATTATCAGGAAGTACCTTTGATACCTCACGTGATACTGTTGTCTGAATTGAGTAAAATAAAGCAGGTTTAAAATAATACGTTAGAATAGTAATTAGAATTATCACAACGAGACTGTAAAAAAATAATTTCATGTTATTAAATTAAATAATTGGTTAGGTGCTATTTTAGAAAGTGGAGCTATTCCAGCCCCACATATTCCTTTGAGCATCCACAAACTCAATATAAATACGATCTTTATCAATGCTATAGACGGTATTAAGCAGGTTACATAGGTGCTTGGATAGTTCAGAGGTTTTATCGTTGGGTAAACCAATACTTTTTAACTCTATATAAGCCGCCGGTGCCTCGGAGCCCGAAAACAGCATTGGTTTTGTAGGCTCGATGGTAACCATTACGTATTTTTCAGGTTTGCCGAGCAGATCAGCAACAAGCTTGGATGATGATTGCAATAATGTTGACTGCTCATCATTTGATAGCGTTATATTGGTTTGTAGAGATAAATAAGGCATTTATTTTATTTACAGTATTGTTTTATATTTTCTTTAGCGGCTTTAATCCGCTGTGCTCTTTCGGTATCAGTAACTCGATAGTATTCACCTTGTTCATTTTTGAGTTTTTTGTATACGGTAAATAATCGTAAATTTTTCTTTGCTATTTTGCAATTGTCAGCCATTATTTTCTTATTTTTATCTAATTCGGCTTTGAGTAATTTATTCTGTTTACGATCTTCTGTGCCTTGTTCTATTGACTTACGAGCATCGTTGATGCGTTTGGCTGCGTCGGGCGAGGTCGGTTTGTATTTTTTGACGGTGATAGTTTTATAGTTGCCTGATTTTGGTGGTGACTGTGAATAGCTAACATTTCCTTCTTCATCAACGGATTTGTACATAGCAGCCGAAGCTGATGTTGTAATGAAAAACGATAATACTATGAAAGAAATGTATATTCTTTTACTGCCATTAAGACTTTGTTTCATTTAGTGTTTATCCAGAACCCTGTTTATAATACGTATAAGTATTGCAGGGAGAATCTATCTTGTAAATCGAACCCATTCCCATTTTACGTTTAATTTGATATTTTACGGCTGAAATTTGCTTTAAAAAGAGGTAGCTAGCTTGCCGATCAGTGAATATGCCCTGAAAAATGCGACTACCAGTCATTAAGTTTATATATATCAATAAGTTAAGGTTGTTTGTTGCCGTTGAAGTCAAATTGTTGGTTTTTCTGCAAGTGCGTTAGTGTGTATTTTTTGATGATTATATTTAAAACTAGACAATTAGTTACAAATTGATATGTAAATCAACTCGAACAATTATGTAAATCCGTGAGCCAACTAGGTATAATGGCCGATTAGATTTTCCCCTCTAGCTGTCATTTGAGGGTGATAGGAGTACTGCCCGACGATTCGGGCTTTTTTTATCTGGAAAATATCTTGTATCAATACTGTAAATTAAAGAGAGGCTGTTTGTGAAACTTAATGGTTCAGAGATTATCATTCAATTTCTGAAAGATGAAGGCGTGGATTACATCTTTGGATACCCTGGTGGTGCGGTATTACACATCTATGATGCATTATTCAAACAAGATGATGTAAAACATATTTTAGTACGTCACGAGCAGGGCGCTACTCATGCAGCTGACGGTTACGCTCGTTCGACTGGCAAACCAGGAGTGGTATTAGTAACTTCAGGCCCTGGTGCTACCAATGCCGTAACCGGTATTGCGACAGCTTACCTTGATTCCATTCCGATGGTGGTTTTGACCGGTCAAGTGCATAGTGGTGTTATTGGTAGTGATGCATTTCAAGAGGTCGATTCGGTTGGAATTACACGACCGTGTGTAAAACACAATTTTTTAGTTAAAGATCTTGATAAATTAGCTGAAACATTGAAAAAAGCATTTTTTGTGGCAACGACTGGCCGACCAGGTCCTGTGGTTGTTGATATTCCAAAAGATATAACTGATCCGAATATCACAATTGACTACAGTTATCCTGAAACTGTTGAAATGCGTTCTTACAACCCAACGGTTAAAGGTCATTCGGGGCAGATTAAACGTGCAATTGATTTAATTCTAAGCGCGCGTCGCCCTATGATATACAGTGGTGGAGGTGTCGTATTAGGTAATGCTTCTGACAGCCTAATTGAATTTACCCGAAAGCTCGGATTTCCGATCACTCAAACATTAATGGGCTTAGGAGCTTTTCCTGCCTCCGATAAGCAAAATATCGGCATGTTAGGTATGCACGGCACTTATGAAGCCAATATGGCAATGCACGGCTGCGATGTATTAATTGCAATTGGCGCTCGATTTGATGATCGGGTCACCGGCAAGCTTGAAGAATTTTGCCCCAGCGCCAAAATAATTCATATTGATATTGATCCTGCTTCGATTTCAAAAAATGTCACTGTGGATGTGCCTATTGTTGGTGATGTTAAACAAGTATTAACCGAATGCTGTTCTGAACTGGCATTAAGTAAAAAGAAAATTGATCCAAAATCACTACAGTCTTGGTGGTCGCAAATCAATGATTGGAAAAAAGTGGATTGTTTACGATACGATCGTAATAGTGCATTAATAAAGCCTCAGTTTGTACTTGATAAATTACACGAAATTACCAAGGGCGACGCATACGTTACGTCCGATGTTGGCCAGCATCAAATGTGGGCTGCTCAGTTTTATAAATTTGACAAACCACGTCGTTGGATTAATTCTGGTGGTCTTGGCACCATGGGCTTTGGTTTACCGGCAGCAATGGGAGTGCAACTAGCACATCCAGATGCAACCGTTGCTTGTATTACGGGTGAGGCCAGTATTCAAATGTGCATCCAAGAACTATCCACAATTAAGCAATATAATTTACCCATTAAAATTATTACCTTAAATAATGGCTATATGGGCATGGTCAGACAATGGCAAGAGTTTTTCTATGAAGGTCGTTACTCTAACTCCTATGTTGATGCGTTACCTGATTTTGTGATGTTAGCAGAAGCTTATGGTCATGTTGGGATCAACATTGAAAAACCAGCTGATGTTGAGTCAGCCTTAAAAGAAGCGTTTGCGATGAAAGACAAATGTGTATTTTTAAACTTTATGACGGATAAAACCGAAAATGTATATCCTATGATCGCAGCAGGCAAGAGTCATAGTGAAATGCATCTTTCTCCTGATAGGGAGTTAGCCTAGATGCAACATATAATTTCATTATTAATGGAGAACGAAGCTGGTGCACTATCTCGGGTTGCGGGTTTGTTCTCTGCGCGTGGGTATAATATAGAATCATTAACTGTTGCTGTAACAGAAGATCCAACATTGTCGCGCATGACTATAGTGACTAGCGGTTCAGATAAAATTATTGAACAAATAATTAAACAGTTAAACAAACTCGTTGACGTTGTTAAGTTAGTTGATTTATCCGAAGGACCATTTATTGAACGTGAGTTGATGTTACTTAAAGTTAAAGTTTCAGATATGAAAATTCGAGAAGAGGTTAAGGTTTTAAACGAAATTTTTCGTGGTCGAATACTGGATGTCACAGACGAGACCTATACAGTTGAATTAACAGGTTCTTCTGAAAAATTAGATGCATTTATTACCGCACTTAATTCCAGTGCAATTCTTGAAACAGTGCGTTCAGGAGCAACTGGAATTTTACGCGGTGATAAATGTCTACAACTTTAGATTATTAACAAGTATTTCATTTTAAATTAATAGAAATAACATTATTTCTTAAACTACAAGGTACGGAAAACATGAACATTTATTACGACAAAGACTGTGATCTTTCAATTATCAAAGGTATGAAGGTAACGATAGTAGGTTATGGTTCACAAGGTCATGCACATGCGAATAATTTAAAAGAATCGGGTGTTGATGTTACTGTGGGTTTACGTAGTGGCTCAACTTCAGCAAAAAAAGCAGAAAATTCTGGTTTAACTGTTAAATCAATTGATGATGCTGTAAAAGGTGCTGACGTTGTTATGATTCTAGCTCCTGATGAACATCAAGCACGTTTATACCGTGATCATATTGAAGGTAATATTAAACAAGGTGCGGCTTTAGCATTTGCTCACGGTTTTAATATTCATTATGGTCAAATCGAAGCACGTGCTGATTTAGATATTATTATGGTTGCACCTAAGGGACCGGGTCATTTAGTACGGTCAACTTATACTCAAGGTGGCGGTGTACCAAGTTTAATCGCTGTTGATAAAGACTCATCTGGTAAAGCCAAAGCAATTGCGCTTTCTTATGCATCTGCTAATGGTGGTGGTCGTGCCGGCATTATCGAAACCAATTTTAAAGAAGAAACTGAAACGGATTTATTTGGTGAGCAAGCAGTTCTTTGTGGTGGAACTACCGCATTGGTTCAAGCCGGTTTTGAAGTATTGGTTGAAGCTGGTTATGCGCCTGAAATGGCCTACTTTGAATGTTTACACGAATTAAAGCTTATTGTTGACTTAATGTATGAAGGCGGAATAGCAAATATGCGTTACTCAATTTCTAACACCGCTGAATATGGCGACTTAACTCGTGGTCCGCGTATTATTACTGAAGAAACAAAAGATGAAATGCGTTATATCTTGCAAGAAATTCAAAATGGTGAATTTGCCAGAGAATTTATTTTAGAGAATCAGGCTGGCGCGGCAACATTAAAAGCGAAACGTCGTATTGGACGTGCTCACCAGATTGAAGAAGTCGGTGAGAAATTGCGTGGTATGATGCCATGGATTAGTGCGAATAAAATTGTTGATAAAACAAAAAATTAAAGTTTAAAAACACCGAATAAAATTTATTCGGTGTTTTTCTTTGCATATGGCCGTTTCACGTCACTCAGTTATTGCGCCAGAAGGCTGGCGTTACATTCTCCCAATTTTAATTGCAGCACTTGTTGGTCAATTTTTTCTACATATGTGGGCAATTTTTCTATGGCTGTTATTTTTAAGTTCGTTATATCTGTTTCGCGATCCAATACGTCATAGCCCGGCAGCACCTCTTGCTATTGTTAGTCCTGTGCACGGCACGATTATTGAGGCAGGATTAAAACATGATCCATTTTTAAATCGTGAAGCTCATTTTATGCGAATTGATATGCCTTTTTATACTATTTTTAGTATTAGGAGCATTACCGAAGGCAAGGTCATGAAACAGTGGAGTCAAACTCACGACGATAATAATAACAGTTGCCCGTGTTTTGCCATCTGGATTCAAACTGACGAACAAGACGATGTGGTATTGGTGTTAAGGCCCGGACGGTGGTTGCATCGCATAAATAGTTATTTCATTATCGGTGAGCGGGTTGGTCAAGGTCATCGGATGGGTTTTGTTTTATTTGGCAGTACTATTGACATCTATATAGCAGAAACAGCTTCCATTGAAATGAAAAAGGGAACAAAAGTGTCTGCTGGTACTGATATTTTGGCGCAATTGGTACACAATTAAGTTAACCACAGCAGGAATATACTCGGAAAAAGTTATGGATAAATCGGATAAAACAAAACGGTATCGACGCGGAATTTATTTACTGCCTAACTTATTTACTACAGCAGCATTGTTTTGTGGTTTTTACGCCATTATTGCTGCGATGCAAAACAATTTTATTATTGCTGCGATTGCGATATTTATCGCCATGTTGCTCGACGGCCTTGACGGTCGAGTTGCGCGATTAACCAATACTCAATCCGATTTTGGCGCGCAATATGATAGTCTGGCCGATTTGATCTCGTTTGGTTTAGCACCGTCATTAGTGATATATCAATGGTCATTGCTGAATATGGGTAAG
>CAYQUC010000045.1:0-6063 GCA_964420605.1 uncultured Thioalkalispiraceae bacterium
GTTTTATTGGCACTGTCTACTATCATGCCAGGAGTCATTTTCATTCCCGGCATTCCTGGCATGTCTGCAGGGTTTTTTAACTTGTAAAGTGCTAGTGCATAAGCAAGATTAGTATAATAAGTTATAACGACAGTTTGTGTTTGGCCGGTTTTGTAATTTGCGACAGCACATAATTCTTCAGTACCGCTAAATTCAACGCTGGCTTTCATCAACATGGTCATGCCATTCATGGTCATTGGCATTGGTGTGCTGGCGGGTTCATCATAAGCTCCACCGTTGCTACAAAGGAGTAGTGTCATGTCTGTTGTTATTTCTGACGTCAGCGTGTATGCACCAGTAGCATCGGTTTGAGTACTAGTAGCTATGGGGTTTGCACTCTTGGTGCCAGTGCTAAAGTCATATGCTTTTACGGTTGCACCAACGATGGGACCGAGGGTGACTGTACCGGTTAGTGCACTGGCTTCATTACCGGAACCTGGTAAGGCGCTAGTTGAATTAGTTGGTGTGGTCTTATTGTTATAACAAGATACTAAGGTTATAACTATACTAATGACAAATAAATTCTTAATTATACTTTTTATCGCGGATGACATGGAGGGGTTCCCTTATTGTTGGTGGGAAGCTAGTTTGGATTTAAGGTGGCACTACCATCGCTCGCTTCCCTGATAATACGTCGGTATAAGTTATTATTTGTCTTGATAGTACAAATGGGCGTTTGTTTTGTCAATCGACTGGTTTTTTTATGTAACAAAAAGTACATAATTACTGTAATACAGGTATTTTTTGCATTATGTAAATTATTTTTATTAGAGTAACTCTTAATATGTTTCTCTGGGAGGTTCTAATTAAGGAGATGTTTATTATTGTAAAAAAATATTGTTTATTTTATTTCCACATGTTTATTTTTTTTATTAGCCAATAAATTTATTTTTGTAATAAAGATTTTGTAGTTATTAATTTAATAGTTTAAACAGTGGATGCCGGCCTAAAAGCGTTGCCGGCATGACGGGGTGGTTGAAGTTTGTTTGAGTGTGGTGCTGGTTATTTTTTATTAAGTACGGTTTTTAAATATTTTGCAGTATACGAACTTTTATTTTTTACTAGGTCTTCCGGAGTTGCAGCACATAGTAGGGTTCCACCTTTATCACCACCTTCAGGACCTAGATCAATAATCCAGTCTGCTGTTTTAATGACATCGAGATTATGTTCTATAACAACAATAGTATTACCATGATCACGTAAGCGGTGTAATACTTGAAGTAGCTGCTCAATATCGTGAAAGTGTAGACCGGTTGTTGGTTCATCCAGAATATATAAAGTATTGCCAGTATCGCGTTTGGATAACTCTTTTGATAGTTTAATTCGCTGTGCTTCGCCGCCGGATAGGGTCGTGGCATTTTGGCCCAGTTGAATGTAACTGAGTCCTACGTCCATTAAGGTTTGTAGTTTTCGTTTAATAGCGGGGATGGCAGAGAAGAATGGCATTGCATCTTCAATGGTCATATTTAGCACTTCGCTAATATTTTTACCTTTGAATTTTATTTCTAGTGTTTCTCGGTTATAGCGTTTGCTTTTGCAGACATCGCACGGTACGTAAACATCGGGTAAAAAATGCATTTCAACTTTTATAACACCATCGCCTTGACATGCTTCACAGCGACCGCCTTTTACATTAAAACTAAATCTTCCTGGAGTATAACCGCGTGCTCGAGATTCTGGTGTGGCGGAAAATAATTCACGAATTGGTGTGAACAGTTGGGTGTAGGTTGCGGGGTTTGAACGAGGTGTTCGTCCAATGGCGCTTTGATTGATATCGATCACTTTATCGCAAAAATCGATTCCGGTTATTTCATCGCACTCTGCGGGATCACGGTCAGCGCCGTTTAATTCGATAACGGAATGCTGATATAAAGTATCATTAATCAAAGTTGATTTACCCGAGCCGGATACTCCCGTAATGGCGGTGAGAACTCCGACTGGAATTTTAACGGTGACATTTTTTAAATTATTTCCGCGCGCACCTTTAATGATAATTTGTTTGTCTTTATCGAATGGGGTACGTTTGACTGGAATTTGAATTTGTTTTTTACCCGATAAATATTGACCGGTTAGTGATTTAGGATTTTTTAATACTTGTTTTGGTGTTCCTTGCGCGACAATATGGCCACCATGCACGCCGGCACCAGGGCCGATATCAACGACATAATCAGCACTTAATATCGCATCTTCATCGTGTTCTACAACGATAACGGTATTGCCTAAATCGCGCAGGTATTCCAAGGTGTTTAATAAGCGTTGGTTATCACGTTGGTGTAAACCAATTGATGGCTCATCGAGTATGTACATAACACCGACCAGGCCAGCACCAATTTGGCTCGCAAGTCGGATGCGTTGTGCTTCGCCACCGGACAAGGTGTTGGCACTGCGTTCTAAGGTTAAATAATTTAATCCAACGTTCACTAAAAAATCCAAGCGTTGGCTGATCTCTTTTACAATTTTATCCGCAACTTTGCCACGCCGTCCTTCGAGTTTTAATTTTTTAAAAAAATCTTTGGTTTGGTCAATTGGCATTGAGGTAATATCGGGTAATACTTTGTCGGTTATATAAACGTGTCTTGCACCGAGTGTTAAACGTGTACCATCACAAGCTGGACAGGTTTGCTTGCTCATATTTTTAGCCAGCTCTTCTCGAACAACATTGGATTCGGTTTCGTTAAAGCGTCGTTTCATATTGGGGATGATGCCTTCAAACGGATGTTTTTTAATATTTTTATCTCCGCGATCATTGTAGTAAGTGAATTTAATTATGTCATCACCACTGCCGTGTAGAATCATTTTTTGGACTTTTTTATTGAGTTTGTTAAACGGTTTATCAATATCAAACTTATAATGTTTTTGAAGTGATTGCAGCATTTGAAAGTAATACGCATTGCGTTTATCCCAACCTTGAATTACGCCATTTGATAAACTTAAACTCGGATCGGTGATAATTTTTTGTTCATTAAAAAATTGTTCGATACCAAGACCATCGCAAGTTGAACAGGCACCAATAGGATTATTAAATGAAAACAATCGCGGTTCTAACTCGCTTAATGCATAACCGCATTTAGAGCAGGCAAAACGTGATGAAAATACTAAATCTTCATGGTCTTTATCGTCCATGTACGCTATTCGGGCTATGCCTTCACTTAAATTTAATGCTGTTTCAAATGAATCTGCCAGTCGGGTTTGAATATCTTCACGCACTTTAAAACGATCCACCACGACTTCAATAGTGTGTTTTTTGCGTAAGTCTAATTTGGGTGGTTCATCAAGCTCATAGACTTCACCATCAATACGTGCACGGATAAAGCCATCAGCACGCAATGACTCCAATATTTGTGCATGTTCACCTTTGCGGTTTTCTACCACGGGTGATAGCAGCATTAATTTTGTCCCTTTCCTTAGTTCTAATACTTGGTCGACCATTTGACTCACGGTTTGTGCATCTAACACAATATTATGATCTGGGCATCGTGGTTCACCTGCGCGCGCAAACAATAGTCGTAAGTAATCATAAATTTCGGTGATTGTCCCTACAGTTGAGCGGGGATTATGCGAGGTGGACTTTTGTTCTATGGAGATAGCAGGGGACAAGCCTTCGATATGATCAATATCGGGCTTTTCCATGACCGATAGAAATTGTCTGGCATAGGCAGATAGTGATTCTACATAACGGCGTTGGCCTTCGGCATAGATTGTGTCGAAGGCTAATGAGGATTTACCTGATCCTGATAAGCCGGTAATGACGATTAATTTGTCGCGCGGTAATTCCAGGTTTATATTTTTTAAGTTATGGGTTCTAGCACCACGAATTAGAATATTTTTCATTATTACTACATCTTCCTACTGTTTCTCTGACCACTCAATTATCAAAATCCTTGCTTGGATTGATGGGGAACCTGTTAATATACCCATATAATACGGACTGAGGCAAAGATCATTGGGGATTAAATTGATATACTTTCGAAAAAAACATATTTTTGAAAATAAAGTTTATATTTCAATAGCTTACATAATACCTCAAGTAGCTAGATAGGATTAAATAATTAAAATGAAAATGGATGGTATGTCACGCTACGAGCGTCGTACGGCACTGGCTTTGTCGGGGATTTTTGCCACAAGGATGTTAGGGTTATTTATGATTTTGCCGGTGTTTGCAATCTATGCAACAACATTAACTGGCCAGAGTGATTTTCTTGCGGGTGTTGCAATCGGCGTTTATGGCCTAACACAAGCGTTATTCCAAATTCCAATGGGCATGTTGTCGGATCGAATTGGGCGTAAGCCGGTGATTATCGGCGGTCTTATTGTGTTTGCGATTGGCAGTTTAGTTGCTGCTATGGCTGATGATATTTGGGTAATAATAATTGGCCGTGCGATTCAAGGCAGTGGTGCCATTGCTGCGGTGGTTATGGCATTAGCATCCGATTTAACTCGCGAAGAAAATCGCATGAAGGTTATGGCTATCATTGGCATGAGTATTGGCTTGTCATTTGCGGTGGCAATGGTGCTAGGCCCAGTGTTACAGGGTGTTGTTGGTGTACCTGGAATATTTTTTGTCACCGTCGCATTAGCTGTTGCGGGAATGTTGGTGGTTCAGTTTTTAGTCCCAACTCCAGTATTGAGTACATTTCATCGCGATACTGAATTAGAGACTAAAAATCTGTCTCAAATTCTTCTTGAGCCGCAATTATTACGGTTGGATGTCGGAATCTTAATTTTACACATGGTGCTAACAGCCACTTTTTTGGCTATCCCAAAAGTATTACAAGAAAATTTAAAGTTATTGCAAGCTGATCATTGGCAAATTTACTTGCCGGTATTGTTAGGTTCAATGGTGTTACTTGTGCCGTTCATCATATACGCGGAACGTAAACGAAAATTAAAACAAGTATTTAGCGGTGCTATTTTATGTTTAGGATTAGCTATTTACGGTATGTGGAATTTGTCGGATTCCATAGCTGGCATCGTTGTGATGCTGCTATTATTTTTTACGGCATTTAATTTACTTGAAGCAAGTTTACCGTCATTAGTAGCCAAGATGGCCCCCGTGACTCGAAAAGGCACAGCCATGGGGGTGTACTCTAGCGCACAATTTTTGGGCATTTTCATTGGTGGTTTATTAGCTGGAAAGTTAAGTGATTTATATGGTTATGAGACTATATTTATTATGAATATAGGTTTTATTGCAATTTGGTTCATGCTCGCCATTTCGATGAAACAACCGAGTTATTTGAGTACCCAGTTACTTAATATTGGTCAAGTATCTGAGCAAGAAGCTAGTAATCTCGCGATACAACTCACAAATATTCGAGGTGTCGCTGAAGCCATTGTGATAGCTAAGGACAGCGTCGCCTATTTAAAAGTCGATAAGCATGAGCTAGACCGTGACAGCTTGTGGAAATATTCCACCAATACTGAGAGCTGATTATGAGTCAATTTTGATTTGATTCAATTTAACTTTAATAACAAATAATGTACACTTATTAGATATACACTAAATAATATGCCCTTATATATAACGAATAACATTAAGAGGAATGAACCATGGCTAGAGGCGTAAACAAAGTAATTTTGATTGGTAATTTAGGTGCTGATCCAGAAGTAAAATACATGCCCAATGGTGGTGCAGTGGCCAATGTCACTATTGCAACATCGGAAAGCTGGAAAGATAAGAATACCGGTGAAGCACAAGAAAAGACCGAGTGGCATCGAGTGGTGTTCTTCCGTCGGATAGCAGAAGTCGTAGGTGAGTACTTAAAGAAAGGCTCAAAAGTTTACATTGAAGGTAAATTACAAACTCGAAAATGGCAAGATCAAAGCGGTGCTGATCGCTATACCACTGAAATTGTAGCGAATGAAATGCAAATGCTAGATTCACGCGGTGGTGGTACTGCTGATTTTAACCAGGGTTCGAACCAAAATCAGGGTCAAAACATGAACCAAGGTCAATATTCAAATCAGAACCAAAACCAAAATCAGGGTCAGAATATGAATCAGGGTCAAAATTCGAATCAAAAT
>CAYQUC010000045.1:6163-25876 GCA_964420605.1 uncultured Thioalkalispiraceae bacterium
TCAAAATTCGAATCAAAATATGAATCAGAATATGAACCAGGGTCAAAATTCGAATCAAAACAATAATATGAATCAAAACTCAGTGCCTCAATCTGCTCCTCCTGCAATGGCTGAGTTTGATGATGATATTCCGTTCTGAGGAGTACCTTATATAAATGTAAAGTAATTGCTTGGCTGAATAGCCATTTTTACTTCTAAAGCCTCGTCGTTACGAGGCTTTTTATTAAGTACGGTTGAATGGGGTTATGTACAAACAATTTTTTGGTTGTTAGTGTTTTGTTATAACTAAACTAAGTTGCTATTCTCATCTTCTTTGATTTGGCTCTCGCTTGATGATTTATTTTCCATGACACTGTGAAATTGATCGCCAATACTCGTTAGCTCTTTAGTTGAATTCGTCATCTTATCCATCTGCTTATTTGTTTGTTCACTGATTTTTTTAATCAACTCCAAACTGTTAAAGGCATCGTTTGCTGTACTTGTTTCTGTTATGGTGATATTCGACAAGGTACTACTTAGTTCGCCAATGTTTGCCATGAAACCAACAATCTCAGAATACGATATGACTACGCCTTCAATTAATTCGTCGGCTTTATCGGATAACTCTAATGCTTTTGTTATTGTGGTGTCAGCAGAATTTACGTGCTTTAATAATAATTGAATGATGGTGTTTATTTCTTCGGTCGATTGCTGGGTTTTATTGGCAAGGCTTCTAACTTCGTCGGCGACAACAGCAAAGCCTCGTCCTTGCTCACCGGCTCGTGCGGCTTCAATTGCAGCGTTTAATGCTAATAGATTGGTTTGTTCGGCAATGCCTGTGATAACATTGATGATACCGCCGATGGATTCGCTGTCTTTACGTAAGGTTTGGATAATAACGCCGGTTTCTGATACTTCACTTGATAAAGCCATGACACCACTCATGGCTTCGGTCATAATTAATTTTCCGCTGTTTCCTTCGTTTTCAGATTCGTTTGAAAGCTCAAAGGCTTGTTTTGCGGTATCCGTTGCAATATTTAAAACGACCTGTAATTGTTCAACTAATTTATATGCAGTTTCAGTTTCGCTCGATTGTGATTGCGTTTCTTGAATAATATTTTCAGCTAATTCTGAAATTTGCTGTGCATTTTCTGTTATAGAATAAGTTGTTTCAGTAAAAAATGCTTTTTTCACCTTCATCTCATTTGTTAATTTTGATAAAGTAAAAAAAAACTGATCACTTGTTTTATCTAAATGTTGAGCGGTAGGGGCAGTGTTTAACTCAGTATCGTTGGACGAATCGATTAATGTAATTGCATCTATCATGAGCTGTTGATTTTTTTTCTTGCTTGCGCGTTGGGCGAGTAAAAAAAATACGATGGCAAAAATTGGGGCGATACCGATACTAATGCTATGGACGATGTTATTGATTACTTGAGGTGTTAAAACAAAATAAATGTAACTCAAAAACAGGCTCAATATTGCCAGAGTGTTGTATACTACGGTTGCTGACAATTTGAGTTGTGATAATTTCAATTTAGGTAAGCCATAGTAGTCTATTAGTGAATTTATCGGTAATTATTGAAAAAACTTAAGTGGTAAATGGGTAAATCGAGGCTGATTGGTGGATGGTTACGCTAAAATAATTATGGAATTATACAGATAATTTAAACACTAACTTATTTTGTCCGACATGAGTTTTTCGACCCGAAGTAAATCTTCTTCAGTATCAACACCATGGCCAGGGGATTGGGCTATTATTTTTACAAATATACGATAGCCGTAACACAGCGCTCGTAACTGTTCGAGGCTTTCTGATAATTCATTAGGGCAAGGCGTGAGTGTTGGAAATTGCCGTAAAAACCCTACGGTATAAGCATAAAGTCCAATGTGATGGTAATACGGTGTATTAGAATCTAAGGTTTTTAATTGGTTTTTTTGATCCCATTTTTTGTTGTACGGAATCGGCGCACGACTAAAATACGATGCCTCGAAATTATTATTGAGTACTATTTTAACCATGTTGGGATTCAGTACATCATCTATTGATGACATTTTGGTTGCGAGTGTTGCAATGTCACATTGAGAATTTTCAGTTAATGCTTGAGCTGTTTCCTGAATTAGTTGTGCCGGTATATGAGGTTCATCGCCTTGTAGATTAACGACAATAGTATCGTCAGACCATGATTGGGCATTGATCACTTCTGAAATCCGGTCAGTGCCGGTTGGGTGATCCACTTTAGTCAACATGACATTACCACCAAACTGCATCACTGCAGAGGCGATATCCTGATGATCCGTCGCAACTATAATTTCAGAAGCACTGGTTTCACTGGCACGTTGATACACGTGTTGAATCATGGGCAAGCCTAAAATCGTTTTTAAGGCTTTGCCGGGCAATCGAGTTGAAGCAAATCGTGCTGGAATGATAATTTTAAAATCGGGTTTTGAATTCATGTTATTAGTGTGAACCAATTTTGCGATTAGTGTGTGCGGTTAACCGAGAATTCAGCGAGTTTTTGTAATGCCGTTTTATACGGTGAATCGGCTAAAAATTCGATTGCTGCTATCGCCATGTCGGCTTCTTTTTGTGCTTTTTCTGCGGTATAAACTATGGCTCCAGAGGATTCAATAATGTGCATGACATTATCAATATTATTGAGACCACCTTCTTCAATGGCGTGACGAATAATTGCGGCATCGTCGGGATTACTGTTTTTTATGGCGTGAATTAGCGGCAGAGTGGGTTTGCCTTCGGCGAGATCATCTCCAATGTTTTTACCAATTTCTTCACTTGAAGCACTGTAATCTAATACGTCATCAATGAGTTGAAACGCTGTTCCTAAGTGCATCCCATATTTAATCATGGCTTGTTCTTCATGCTCGGGTCGTTCGGTGATAACAGCGGCGAGTTGTGCTGCAGATTCGAATAACTTTGCGGTTTTATCGTAAATAACCCGCATATAAGCTTCTTCGGTGGTATCTGGATCGTTAACATTTAATAATTGCTGAACTTCACCTTCGGCGATGATATTACTGGCGGTTGATAAAATTTCCATTATTCGGAGTTTCTTCAATTCCACCATCATTTGAAATGAACGTGAGTAAAGAAAATCACCGACCAACACACTGGCCTCATTACCCCAGACATTATTGGCGGTTTCTTGGCCGCGACGTAGCATTGAATCATCGACTACATCATCGTGCAGTAATGTTGCAGTATGGATAAATTCGATTATAGCAGCGATGTTGATGTGTTCATTGCCGGTATAATCCAGCGCTTTGGCACACAGCAGGTGTAATACCGGACGTAAGCGTTTGCCACCACTGCTGATGATATAATGACCAATTTGGTTAACAAGAACAACATCCGAGTGTAAATAGCTCAGAATGCAGTTATTCACCGCTGTCATTTCATCACTAATTAAAGTGTTAATATCGTCTATTGATTCGATTGATATCGGGTCAGATGCCAATTCCATGCCACTATCCTTAATTACCGTGTACTAATATGCCGAGCATGCTAGGGCTCTGGTGGTTTACTGTCAAGTTGGATCAACTATTTGATTGAATTAGTGTATTATAGTGGCTTTATTGGCAAAATAGCGATAAATACGAATTGACCTATTATAGTCAAAACGTTAAAATTGCCGCCCTTTAAAGAATTGAATTTACATTTCTACCTGATACGTTGCGGAATGACGCTAACTGCAGGTATGGATATACAAAAGTTGGAGAATCAAACATGTACGCGGTTATTGAAACTGGTGGTAAGCAGTATCGAGTTATAGAAGGCCAAACGCTTAAAGTCGAAAAGTTGGGCATTGAGCCTGGTGGAAATATCGATATTGTCAAAGTATTAATGATCGCCAATGGCGATGATATCAAAGTCGGTACGCCCTATATTGATGGCGGTAAAGTAACTGCTACAGTAAAAAGTATTGGTCGTGGCCCTAAAATTCGGATTGTTAAATTCCGTCGTCGTAAGCATTCTGCTACGACTCAAGGACATCGTCAGTCTTACACAGAATTAGAAATCACCGGTATTGCCGGCTAACTTATAAAGGTAATTTAGAATGGCACATAAAAAAGCGGGTGGTAGTACTCGAAATGGTCGTGATTCGGTAGCGAAGCGACTTGGTGTAAAGAAATTTGGTGGCGAAGCAGTATTAGCCGGAAATATTTTAATCCGTCAGCGTGGTACTAAAGTACACCCTGGAGTGAATGTGGGTCGTGGTGCAGATGACACATTATTTGCAAAAGCAGACGGTAAAGTTTTATTTGAAATCAAAGGCCCTAAGAAGCGACAATTCGTGAGTATTGTTCCTGCTTAACACGTCGAAAAACCAATAAAACATAAAATCCCGTCCCTTGTGACGGGATTTTTTTTATAAGCTCATTTTCTGCTATGTTAGCTGTTATTATTTAGTTAATACGAACTGACTAGGGTCTAGCGTAAGTAAACACTCACGTTTTTAATATTAGAGATTACAATGAAATTCATCGACGAAGCAAAAATTAGAATAGAAGCGGGTAAGGGCGGTAATGGCTGCATGAGCTTTCGTCGTGAAAAATACATTCCACGTGGCGGCCCGGATGGTGGTGATGGTGGTGACGGCGGTAGTGTTTATGTCGTTGGTGATATCAATGTAAATACTTTGGTCGAATTTCGATTTACCCGGCAGTTTAAAGCAAAAAATGGTGAATCTGGCTCGGGTCGTAATTTAACCGGAAAAAGTGGTGACGATATTTATATCAAAGTACCACTCGGAACCATGGTTTATGATCAAGAAACAAGTGAGCTAATTGGCGATATAGTCGTGGCAAATAAACCGATGTTAGTCGCTCAAGGTGGCTTTCACGGTTTGGGTAATACTCGTTATAAAAGCAGTGTGAATCGTGCGCCACGGCAAACCAGTAATGGTACGCTGGGCGAATTGCGAATGTTACAAATGGAACTCAAGGTATTAGCTGACGTTGGTTTATTGGGTCTGCCAAATGCGGGTAAATCGACCTTTATTCGCTCGGTGTCTGCGGCAAAGCCTAAAGTAGCAGATTATCCTTTTACTACGTTACATCCTAACTTAGGGGTGGTTCGCGTTGATACTTCTAAAAGTTTTGTGATTGCCGATATACCTGGCATCATTGAAGGTGCAGCAGAAGGTGCTGGACTCGGGATCCAGTTTTTAAAACATGTCGCGCGTACCGGAATTTTATTGCATATTGTGGATGTCAGCCCGTATGATGAATCAGATCCAATTGAATCGGTTAACATCATCAGCCATGAATTGGAGAAATACAGTGTTGAATTAACCAATAAACCGCGATGGTTGGTTATCAATAAAATTGATCTGATATCCGAAGAACAGCGCAAAGCGAAAATAGCAGAAATAGTGGATGGTTTGAATTGGACTGGCCCGGTTTTTACTATTTCAGCGTTAACGAAAATTGGCACTCAAGCTCTGAGCTATAAAATAATGGATTTTATTCTTGAACAAAAAGCTCAAGAGTTACAAATTCAAGAATCACAAATTCAGGAACAACAAGAAAATAAAACTGAAAATACGACAGAATTAGATCCAAAATAAAAGCAACATACTATGAATCAACGCGAAAAAATAAAAAATACAAAACGTTGGGTAGTCAAAATTGGAAGCGCATTATTAACAAATAATGGTGCGGGTTTAAATCATGATGGGATATCGTCTTGGGTAAAACAAATAGTTGAATTAAAAAAACACGGCATTGATGTTGTTTTGGTATCGTCAGGTGCAGTTGCTGAAGGCATGTCTCGTATTGGCCTAAGTCAGCGTCCTCAAGAGTTACATGAACTGCAAGCCGCTGCAGCAATAGGGCAAATGGGTTTAATTCAATCCTATGAATCACAATTTCAGCATTACGACCTGCATACTGCTCAAGTATTATTAACCCATGATGATTTGTCTAATCGTAAACGCTATTTAAACGCCAGAAGTACCTTAAATACCTTATTAACATTTAATGTGATTCCGGTCGTTAATGAAAATGACACGGTCGTTACCGATGAAATTCGTTTTGGTGATAACGATACTTTAGCGGCATTAGTTGCGAACTTAATAGAAGCTGATTTATTAGTGTTACTAACTGATCAAAATGGTTTATACAGCAAAGACCCCAGACACAATAGCGATGCAGAACTGATTACAGAATCCAATATCGAAAACGAGTCATTAGATACCATGGTGCAAGGCGAGTCGGGCAGTTTGGGTCGTGGAGGAATGTTAACTAAATTACGAGCGGCTCGATTAGCGGCTCGATCAGCATGTGCAACGGTTATTGCGTTGGGCAGCGACCCTGATATGTTACAAAAAATTCAACAAGGTGAATCGGTAGGCAGTTTATTGTTTACCGATAAAGAAGCATTAAGCGCCAAAAAACAATGGCTAGCCGGACACTTACAAACCTGTGGTGTACTAACTCTGGACGACGGTGCGGTTGAAGTCTTACAAAATTCGGGTAAAAGCTTGTTGGCTATTGGTGTTATAAAAGTAGTCGGTAAATTTGTACGGGGTGATATGGTGGTTTGTATTGATACCGAGGGTGAAGAAATCGCTCGTGGCTTGGTCAATTACAATGCCGATGAGGCAATAAAAATCATGTCTGAACCGAGCTATAAAATAGAATCTTTATTAGGTTATGTCGGTGATCCGGAGCTAATTAATCGGGATAACTTGGTACTGACCTGATTTATTCTATAGATATTAAAAAGCCGGAACAAATTCCGGCTTTTAACGCGATTAATGCTAATGCCATTAAGACATTGCGCGTAATCGAGTATTTAAACGGCTTTTAGTACGAGCAGCTTTATTCTTATGAATTAAGCCCTTGTTTGCCATTTTATCAATTTCAGGTGAGGCATCTTTAAAAGCAGCGATTGCTTTTTCTTTATCGCCACCAGAGATAGCATTTAAAGTATCTTTAATAAAAGTACGCATACGTGAGCGTAAGCCAGTATTGTGTGCACGTCGTTTAATTGCTTGGCGCGCACGCTTAATAGATTGTGGTGAATTGGCCAAAGCCTTTCTCCTGCTTAGAGTTTTTCGAGCTGCGAATTATGCGTGTTTTTCGCTATTTAAGCAAATGTTTCTTTAAATAAATTATTTTGTGCTGGATTGGGATAATTGCACTGAAAAATAGCTAAGCTATTGTTATTATTTGCAAAATACCGATAATTATCTTATTGTACTGGGCTTGTTGGTTAATATATAGGTAAAAAAATGAGTCTATTGCGGTCCACTTTTACTGTTAGTGGTTTTACCTTAATATCACGGGTATCCGGGTTTATGCGTGATATCGTGTTAGCGAATATATTTGGTGCAGGTCATGTCACTGATGCGTTTTTTGTCGCTTTCAAAATACCCAATTTTTTACGCCGTTTATTCGCTGAAGGAGCGTTCTCACAAGCATTTGTTCCCGTACTCAGTGAAGTGAAAAATGATGGAGATGCTGCCGTTAATGAGCTAATCCGAAATGTCGCCGGGACCCTGGCGTTGATTTTGAGCATTATTACGGCACTAGCGGTAATTGCGGCACCATTTGTGGTGATGGGATTTACGTTGGGTGGTTTTACGGATAATCCTGAAAAATTCGATCTTACCGTAGAAATGCTCAGAATTACTTTCCCCTACATTGTTTTTATTTCATTAACGGCGCTCGTTAGTAGTGTGTTAAATGTTTATGGTCGATTTGCCATTCCGGCGTTTACCCCGGTTTTACTCAACATCTGTTTTATTATCGCAGCGGTATTTTTAGCGCCCCACATGGAACGGCCGGTAGTGGCGCTTGCTTGGGCGGTGTTTGTTGCGGGTTTTGTGCAACTGTCGTTTCAACTGCCATATCTAGCCAAATTGGGCTTATTAGATTGGCCTCGATGGGCGTGGCACAATGAAAAGGTGCAAAAAATCATGCACTTAATGATACCGGGTATCATTGGCAGCTCGGCAGTTCAAATTAATTTACTGATTGATTTGATGATTGCATCGAATCTGCAAGATGGCAGTATTTCCTGGTTGTATTATTCTGATCGCTTGGTTGAATTTCCATTAGGGGTTTTTGGCATTGCATTAGCTACGGTTATTTTACCGAGCTTATCAAAGCACCATAGTGATGCTGATCCTAAAGCATTCTCCCATACACTGGATTGGGCATTTCGTTGGGTAATCTTAATTAGCACCCCTGCGATGGTGGCATTAATTATTTTGGCGGGACCTTTAATTAGCACTTTATTTCAGCATGGCTCATTCACGACCAATTCTGTGTCGATGGCTACCTATAGCTTAATCGCGTACAGTTCGGGGTTAATCGGTTTTATCATGATTAAAGTCTTATCACCAGGTTATTTTGCAAGACAAGACACTCGCAGTCCGGTGCGGTATAGTCTTATCGCGATGGCGGTGAATATTACACTGAATTTGACTTTTGTTTATATGTGGGATGTGTTTGGCTGGCAGGGTCCACATGCGGGTTTGGCATTAGCAACGGCCATTTCTGCAATGATAAACGCATTGCTATTGTTTAGAGGTTTAACCAAACAAGGTATTTATCATCGCGAGTCAGGTTGGTTGCGGTTATTACTGCAGGTTGCTATAGCCAGTCTCGTGATGGGTTTAACGCTGTGGTATTTGGTTGGCGATATTACAAGCTGGACCGGGCAGACCGGCGGTGAAAGCATAACGATTGGCACTAAAGTATTAAACTTAAGTATTTGCGTGGTTTCGGGTGCGGCGATTTACTTCACGAGTTTGAAATTGTTAGGGCTAAAATTCAGTATATTTCGTAAACCAGTCAGTTCTTAAGTTTAATGGTAAATAATTTCCATTTTTTAAAAAGCTGTCTAATCATGCTTGGTAAGATTAGCAGTTATAGCACAGTTCTTGATATAATAACGTGCTTAACTGATCTGAACTCAGGCAGGAAAAAATGGAACTGATACGCGGCATTCACAATATCAAAGCGAGACATCATGGTTGTGTGGCAACCATTGGTAACTTTGATGGTGTACATCTTGGGCATCAAGCTGTTATCGGTCAATTGGCCGAAAAGTCGGCTGAACTGAACTTAGCCATGGTGGTGATCAGTTTTGAACCACAACCGATGGAATATTTTTTACACGACAAAGCACCATCACGGCTGTCCCGTTTTAGGGAAAAGTGCACAGCATTAAGTCGGTATTCCGTGACTCAAATGTTAAGTTTGCCTTTTAATAAAAAATTAGCTGCGATGTCGGCACAAG
Organism: uncultured Thioalkalispiraceae bacterium; assembly: GCA_964420605.1. Lineage (GTDB taxonomy): Bacteria > Pseudomonadota > Gammaproteobacteria > UBA6429 > Thiohalophilaceae > CAYQUC01. Next base: position 15,414 of record CAYQUC010000045.1, read on the forward strand.
ATTTTATTGATACAATATTAATTGAGAAACTCGGTGTAAAATATCTCGTTATTGGCGATGATTTTCACTTTGGTCATAAGCGTCAAGGAAATTTTGAAATGTTGCAACAAGCCGGTATTCAAAATGGTTTTCAAGTTGTTAATATGAATACCTTTGAACTTGATGGCAAACGCGTTAGCAGTACCCGAATACGAGAATCATTACGTAAGGGTGATTTACATTATGCAGAAAAATTACTGGGCCGAAGTTATCGTATGAGTGGTCGAGTTGCCCATGGTGATAAACTAGGTCGCGAGCTTGGTTTTCCAACGGCCAATATTTTTTTACACCGAAAAGTTTCTCCAATGGAAGGAATATTTGTAGTGCAAGTATTTGGTCTGGACGGTGAGCCAATCGATGGTGTGGCAAGCATTGGTAATAGACCAACGGTTAATGGTACAAAAACATTGCTTGAAGTTTTTATGTTTGATTTTAATCGAGAAATTTATGGAGAGCATTTACAAGTTAGTTTTTTACACAAGCTCCGAGACCAAATTCGTTTTGATAATTTAGATGAATTAAAAATTCAAATAAATAACGACGTAGTAGACGCTAAAGATTTTTTAAAAAATCGACATATGTAAGTTAAATAATTTAATTAACAATAACCTTAATAAGAAAAGACTGTGACTGATTATAAAGATACATTAAATTTACCAAAAACCAAATTTTCAATGAAAGCCAATTTGGCCAATAGAGAACCTAACTGGGTTAAAGAATGGCACAAGAATGATCTCTATGCTCAAATTCGTCAAGCTTGTGAAGGTCGGCCAAAATTCATTTTGCATGATGGACCACCTTATGCAAATGGTGATATTCATATCGGACATGCAGTTAATAAAATTTTAAAAGACATTATCGTTAAATCGAAAACGTTAAGTGGTTTTGATGCGCCTTATATTCCAGGTTGGGATTGTCACGGACTTCCAATTGAATTACAGGTTGAAAAAAAGGTAGGTAAACCGGGTGTTAAAGTAACACCTGAAGTGTTTCGAACAAAATGTCGTGAATATGCTCAACGGCAAGTTAATGGTCAACGTGAAGACTTTAAACGGTTAGGTGTGTTAGGTGATTGGGAAAACCCGTATCTAACAATGGACTTTAAATTTGAAGCCAATACCATTCGCGCCTTGGGTAAAATAATCGATGCAGGACATTTGCACAAAGGTTCAAAACCGGTGCATTGGTGTACGAGCTGTGGTTCTGCATTAGCCGAAGCTGAAGTAGAATATGAAGATAAAAAATCTCCAGCAATTGATGTACGTTTTGAAGTGCTTGATGTCGATGCTTTAAAGCACTGTATCGAGTTTGAAAATGGTGCTGATTTAAATTTTACAGATTCAAATAGAGTGTCAGTTGTTATTTGGACGACGACACCATGGACCTTACCCGCTAACCAAGCTGTTGCAGTCAATGCGAAATTAGATTACGTGGTAATTTTGTGTGACGGCGTGGGTGAGCATGCGGCTGAGTATTTAATTCTGGCTGATGATTTATTAGAAACCGCAATAACTCGATATGGTTTGGAAGAATATAAAGTGGTTGCGCGTTGTACCGGTGAAAAATTAGAGGGTTTAAAGCTAGCGCATCCTTTTTATAAACGGGAAGTACCGATTATTTTAGGTGAACACGTGACTACCGATGCCGGAACGGGAGCGGTACATACTGCACCGGGACACGGTGCTGACGATTACGTGGTTGGTATGCGTTATGATTTAGAAATTGATAATCCTGTGGATTCAAACGGCGTATTTTTAGCATCGACTGAATTTTTTGCTGGTGAACATGTTTTTAAAGCAAATCCTAAAGTTATTGATATTTTAATTAAGAATAACAATTTAGTGCTTGAGCAGGCGCTCGAACACAGTTATCCGCATTGCTGGCGACATAAAACGCCTATTATTTTTAGAGCAACACCGCAATGGTTTATTAGTATGGAACAAAATAAACTGCGCGAGCAAACGAATGCTGAAATTAAAAAAACCAACTGGATGCCATCCTGGGGTGAAGCCCGAATAGAGTCGATGGTAAATAATCGCCCTGATTGGTGTATTTCGCGCCAACGAACTTGGGGTGTACCGATTCCTTTATTTGTGCATAAAGAAACGGGCGAGTTACACCCGGATACTAAAAGTATAATAGAACAAGTTGCCGTTAAAGTTGAAGCAAAAGGCGTTGATGCTTGGTTTGAACTAGAAAAATCTGAAATATTATCATCAGACGCAGATCAATACGATAAATTGAGCGATACCCTAGATGTGTGGTTTGACTCCGGTGTTAGTCACTTTACAGTAATGGATCAACGCGATGAGTTTGGAGAGAATCCCGTAGCGGATTTATATTTAGAAGGCTCTGATCAACATCGTGGGTGGTTTCAATCATCGTTACTCAGTTCAGTTGCAATTAATAAGCGTGCGCCGTATAAATCGGTATTAACCCATGGTTTCACTGTTGACTCAAAAGGTCAAAAAATGTCGAAATCCAAAGGGAATGTCATGTCGCCACAAAAAGTGGCTAATAGTCTTGGTGCCGATATTATTCGTTTATGGGTTGCCGCAACAGACTATCGTACAGAAATGACAGTCTCCGATGAAATTTTAAAACGCATGTCTGATGCGTATCGTCGTATTCGAAATACAATGCGTTTTTTATTAGCTAATTTGGATGGTTTTGATCCTGCAAAAGACTGTGTCGCTGCGGAAAACATGTTGCCATTAGATTTTTGGGTCGTGTCAGCAGTTCAAAAATTACAAGACGAGATTATCGATGCGTATGATCAATATGAATTTCATCATGCTTATCAAAAAATACATAATTTTTGTGCCGTTGAGCTAGGCGGTTTTTACCTCGATATTATTAAAGATCGACAATACACCACACAAGAAAATAGTAACGCACGTCGTTCGGCACAAACTGCGATGTATTATATCATCGAAACCTTAGTTCGATTGATGTCGCCAATCCTGAGCTTTACCGCTGAAGAAATTTGGAAGGTAATACCGGGGGAACGCGATGCGAGTTGTGCTGCTTCCGTGTTTTTGGATGCTTGGTATACATTGCCAAAAATGCAGTCACGTTATCCGAATATGGATTTAACGTATTGGGCTAATGTGATGGAAGTCCGTGATGTTGTATCAAAACAGCTAGAAGCTCTACGGGCTGCTGGGGACATTGGTTCAGCGTTAGATGCTGAAGTAGTGCTGTATTGCGATACAGAACTCTATGATTTACTATCAAAATTGGAAGATGAATTACGATTTGTGTTGATTACTTCCTATGCTCAAATTAAATTGGCTGATACAGCACCAGACACTATAGAAATGGTAACGCTATCGAACAATCATAAAATGGGTGTTGCAGTTGTTGCATCGAAACATGTGAAATGCATTCGATGTTGGCATCATCGAGAAGATGTGGCTTCAGTTGCTGCACACCCTGAAATTTGTTCACGTTGTGTTGATAATATTGACGGCGATGGTGAGGTACGGTCATATGCATAAAGAATACAAATGTTAATAAATTTTTAAATTAGACATTGAAATAGGATTAGAAATAAAAATGTTAAAATGGTTATGGGTCACTGCTGTCGTGGTAATTTTAGATCAAATTACAAAACAAATATCGGTGGCTAAATTGGTGTTATGTGAATATTTTCCATGCCAAAGCATTGCAGTTATGCCAATGTTTGATTTTACCTTAATGTATAATCGTGGCGCTGCATTTAGCTTCTTAAATGACGCGGGTGGTTGGCAGCGTTGGGCGTTTTCAGCGATAGCCATTCTTGTTAGTGGCTTTATCTTTATATGGATTCGAAAATTATCGGCTGCTGAAAAATGGATTGCGATTGCACTTGCGTTAATTCTTGGTGGTGCCTTGGGTAATGTTATTGATCGTTTAATCTTTGGTTATGTTATCGATTTTATTCATGTCTATATCGAATTGGATGGCAGTAAACATTATTGGCCTGCATTTAATATTGCTGACTCAGCTATTAGTATTGGCGCTACCATGTTGATAATTGATATGTTACGTAATTTTAAAAATGAATCTTCCGACACAGCAATTTCAAAATAAATACTATGAACAATACGAATAATAATGATTTGTCAATAAATGTCGGTAGTGAAGTGGTTATGCACTTCTCTCTTAGTTTAAAAGACGGTACTGTGGCTGATGGTACGCTTGCAGATGAGCCTTTAAGTTTTACCATGGGTGATGGCACTCTGATTGAAGGTTTGGAAATGGTACTTTATGGTTTAAAAGTTGGTGATAAACAAACATTGGAAATTGAACCTCGAGATGCTTTTGGATTTCCGGATGATGACAATATTCATGACATGTCTGTTGATGAGTTTTCGAAAGAACTCGACATTAAAGAAGACACCATAATTAGTTTTTCAACACCGTCGGGTGATGAAATTCCAGGTACCATCATTGAAATTATTGGTGAAACCGTAAAGGTAGATTTTAACCATCCTCTGGCCGGTCATATTATTCGATTTTTTGTTGATATATTATCTGTTAAATAGTTGATTATTAATGGTGGTATTCAATTAATGAACCCCCATCAACTTGTTATCAGATGCGATACCGCAAATGGTTATTATAAAGTTGGCTGGTCTTCTGAGTTACCATTAGGGCGTTTTCAGCACATTGAATTAGTTACTGAGTCAGAGACTCTATCTGTACTCAACTCAAAAAATCCTCTTTATCCCGTTTATGTCGCTGCTTGTAGTCGAGTATCTGATTTAAATGCGTCATTGATAAATACTGAAAAAGCGGATAAAAATGCTTTAGGCTGGTTATCTGTTTGTTTAGATCTCAATGAAAACAGTATTGAAGTATTGCCAGATGAATTTGGTTGTTTTAATGCTCTGGCACTAAAAACACGGTACCGGCTCTCAAAAAACAGCAGTGAGGTATGGGCTGTTATACACGATAGAACGGTATTACAAGTGGAGTCGAGATACCCAAGAAAAAAATTGGCTGAATTGCAATACCAAATATGGAAACATCATCAATTAGAAAAGTTAAGTCAATTCGGTGGTGAGATAGCTCAAGGAAAGTTATCGGTCAGTTTTAGTGGTTTGTGGTTTGTCGGAAATACTTCTGTTTTGTAGAGTGGTCACATTAAATCAACAATATCTCGATTGTGTTTAAAAGGATACTTAAGTTATTGTTTTAATGTAAATACATGCAAAATAGGGCATTAATCAAATTAGCTAATTGTGGTAAAATCTAACTATGAATGTATTACTCGCAAATCCCCGTGGCTTCTGTGCCGGTGTTGACCGTGCTATAGGAATCGTCGAAACAGCATTAGATATGTTTGGTGCGCCTATTTATGTGCGGCATGAAGTTGTTCATAACCAATACGTTGTTGAATGTCTGCGCTCCAAAGGAGCCATTTTTGTTGAAGAGATTGATGAAGTCCCTGAAAAATCCATTGTTATTTTTAGTGCCCATGGGGTGTCGCAACTGGTTCGAACTCAGGCGCAACAAAAAGACTTAAAAGTGTTTGATGCAACTTGTCCATTAGTCACTAAAGTGCATATGGAAGTGACCAAATTCAGTAAAACCGGGCACGAGTGTATTTTAATCGGACATGCCGGACACCCCGAGGTTGAAGGTACTATGGGCCAATACGATTCGAGTACGGGTGGCAAAATGTATCTAGTAGAAAATGAAGCCGATGTACTGGCGCTTAAAGTAAGCGATCCAGACAACCTTGCTTATGTTACTCAAACAACGTTATCAATGGATGATACCGCTATAGTCATTAATGCATTACGCGCTAGGTTTAACAATATTAAAGGTCCTCGAAAAGATGATATTTGTTATGCCACTCAAAATCGTCAGGATGCAGTGAAACAACTGGCCAATAAATGTGATGTGGTGTTAGTTGTTGGTTCTCCTAATAGTTCTAATTCAAATCGTTTGCGCGAGGTTGCAGAACGTTTAGGGACACCAGCCTATTTAATTGATGATGAAACTGAATTAAACAAAAGCTGGTTTGATAATAAAACTAATATTGGTTTAACCGCCGGCGCATCAGCACCGTGTTTATTGGTTGAAAATGTCATTGAAAAATTACAACAGTGGGGCGCAAAAAATGTTGATCAAATCAATGGCATCACCGAGCGAGTGGTTTTTTCATTACCAAAAGAATTACAGCAACACTAATCAATAATCTTACGTACCACTCCAACAACGTGCTAACGTACCTGTACCATCATTTGAGGTAAATGTCTTTTGACCTAGGTGATCAATCGACATGGTGGTGCATTGTTCATCAACTCCCGTTGCTCGGGTTACCGTTAATGTGTAAGTGCTTGCAGTTTTAGCCGCGACAGTAACCGTAAACCGATTATTAACTGAATTTATAAATGCGGCTGGAATTGTGCAGTTGGTATATATTCCACCTCGGTCTCGGCCACAGGCTTCAAATTCTTGGATAGCTCGAACAATGGCGCTAACACCTTCGCCACGAAGACCTTTGTCTTTTTGCGAACCGAATAAGTTAAATGCAATTGCGGCTAATATTGAAACGATGGCTACTACGGTTAGTAGTTCGATAATAGTCATACCTTTTTGACGGTGCATTACCTGCGGTGTTAATGATTTTTTCATAACTAATCCTGCACTTAGTTTGGTTGAACCCAAATATCCGAAATAGTATTGATACCTTGAGTGCTCGAATATTTAAATTTAACATACATTTCGTGACTTAACTTTTTAACCGCAAGGTATTTATCTCCACCTAATCCAAACACTCTGACGGTGTTTGACAGCTTATAAGTGACTCCAGCTATAGTAATATCCTGCTTATTATAGTTAATTTGCTGTATCGGCCCACGTAAGTTGGTTGCAGCGTTTGTTGCTAATGATAATGACAACGCGCCTATAAATAATAAAATCATCAAACTAAACTTTTTCATTTTGTTACTCCAATTGTAACTCTAATTTAAGTTAATTATTTTCATGTCAAATTTCAGATACTAGCGAAGTTGTCGCCATGAATGCCGTCGATTGGCTCCAGCAGGGCTTTTTTCTGTCATAACTTGCACAGTACCTGCCGAGGTTGTCATTATCTTTTTGTCAGTTTGTTCACCAGCAAGAATGGTTGGGCTACTTAATTTACCATCATAACGTCGACCTGCTGGATTTTTACTTGGCGTACTTTCATCATTATCATCATCGTCTGAATCAAAATTATTTACTTTACCATCGCCAGTTAAATCGAACACGGAAAATTGTGGAGCACTACCATCGCGGGTATCCAATTCCATTAACCAACTAATACCTCCAAAATCACAAACTGCAGATGATGGGATATTACTGACAAATATAATATTATTGCCACGTTTAACCGCAGTGCTAACTTGGCGTTCGCCTTGGACTGGTAATACTAAAAACCAGTTTTGGGGTGAATTATTGCCATTAGTTGATACGTGTCTGATTGTTGAGGTTGCAGAACTTCCACCATCGGTTAAGGTGATTGATTTTTCCTGAGTGACAGTTTGTTTTGTAAAGCCAGTTAAATCAGTATACGCAGTACCGTCGTCTTTATCGATGACACCATAAAAATGTTCCTTGATGGTGGCATTGCTTGAGTTAGAATCAGCAACATCTAAATAGCGTCCTGTACCAAAAAATAATTGATAACCACCTGTTCCAGAGTTTGACACAATGGGGCGTGTGGTTATTGCTTGAGTAACTCCTGATTCGTCTTGCGCTATAAATAATGGTTTGGGTGTGTTGCCAGTTTTAAATGCAACATCCCATTTAGATGCTAGTTTATCAGTGACATCAAATTTCCACATGTTACCCAATAAGTCGCCACCATAAATATAGTCAGCAATTTTATCACCATCAATGTCAACTGGTGTCACCGAAGCGATACCATTAGGGGTCGCTACTGAGCCTTTTCCAGTGTCAATTTTAACGTAGTCAGTGGCTTTCCATGTTCCACCAGTTCCTGTTGGACCGTCCATGAAGACGATAAATAATGAAGCATTGCCGGTGGTACTTGGAGTACCATCGGCTTCAGAATTATTATAACCATTACCAAAGACAGCAGCCCATTTATCATTGTGCATGCGTACAATGGCAACTCGTCCATAGGTATAACCTAGATCAGCATCAACTTTGTCTGTAAATTCCCAATAAGCCACTTTTGATGGCGTTGCAAATTGTGTAGGATCAGTGACATCTAGGGCAAAGATACCTTTACCGCCTTTATTTAAACTACCGACGAGTGCACTAACCCAACTAGTGCCAAGGAAAACATCGATAACATTGGCTGAACCATCAACATAAAATTGATGAGTGTAAGCTGATTTACTAAATGAATTTAAGTTGGGTATCACTTCAGAAGGAATGTAGGCAAATTTTTCTATTCCTGTCACTGCATCAATAGCATGTAACATTCCGTCGTTTGCGCCAAAATAGACCATTGGTGTTCTATCTTTGACTCCAGTTTTACTTATAAATTTAGAATACTCACAGCCAGTACAGTTTTCTGGTACGGTTGGGCTGCCGTCACCCCATTTGTCTGGGTATAAATTTCCTGGAGGGCCAACATATAACGGTTGTGAATTGACAATGGTTCCCAAACGGCTAACACGATCGCGTAAATCTTTGGCACCAAAATTACAAGTACCTGCAATATTTGACACCTCGCAAGTTTGTGAACCGCGGATGTAACTTAATACTTTCTCTCTTTCATTGGCATCTGTTCCGAGACTATTGAATTGTGCTGCAGTTAGCGTACTGGTGGTTGGGGTTGTTGACCATACGAAACTAACAGCATTGGTGCCATTAAATGAATGGATATTTCGTGAACCACTACTAGGTAATAATGCACCGGCATCCCAAATGGAACCAGATGGTCCTGAGCCCCCGGTAATTAAATTTCCAGATACGGGATCAATTTTGTAATATAATAATTGTCCACTGGAATTACCACTATGGTAACGACCAAAATAAATCCCTGTGTCACTACTCACAAATCCTGAACTAGCTGCAACTGATGCTGAGGCACTGGTTCGGCCTTGAATATTAATAAGTGCACCTGTTAGTGCTGCAGTTAGTCCGGCTGCATCGTTTGCCTGAAAGTATTCACCATCACCGTATTGAGCTGCATCTTTAAGCATTTGATTATCTAAAGCAAAGCCAACAGTAAAGGTGACTAGATTTTGTTTGGGATAATCACCAGCATCAAAACTAACACCACCATTATCAACATCGGGTGCTTTACGTAAGTCAATATCAAAAGCAAATTTTGCTATATCGTCTAAGTATAATGAGAACCCTTCATTGCCTTCATTACCACCATTGCCTTGAAAACCATCAGAAAATTGAGGGATGGTGTTTAAATTAAAGTTGGCTTGTGTCGTATTAGGCGATAATTGATCCCAGTCTGGTAAGTTATTACCAGGATCATCTGGGTCATTATTAGGAAAATTTGTATCAAACGTTGGATAACCATCGGTTACTACAATGGCATAATTTTTTTGGCAACGTTCTGTAATTGGACTAGTGAAACCATCGAGGCCCCTAAAATAACGTGTTACTTCGTAATACGATTCAGCCAAGGGTGTCCAACTATTGGGTGTGAGTAAATTAATTTGGTTTGTTACATTGGCTTTAACTGTAGTACATTCAACATCGATACCACCAGCCTGTTGGAAATTAAATGATTGTAAACAAAAGTTCATATTATTTGAATTATCAATAACACTAACGGAAACATCTCGGGCAACATTCATTCTAAAGTCGTTTGGCACAATAGTCCTGATGTCGAGTTGGTTTGCACTACCACCATTAACACCGTAAGTTTCAAATAAATAGTTTAAATAATTACCACTGTAGCGGGTTTCTTCACCCGTTACTGGATCGGGTAATCTTAGACAGCGTGTATTACCACCGTTGTTTCCTTCGAAGTAATTATTATTACAACCACCTTGATTGACAGTATGTAAATGGATATTACCACTTGATACAGTCCAGTCATTGGAACTCCAATCGGTATAGGCGGTGGCTGGGTTATAACCGGCATCCCAAATGACATTGTTCATACTGCCAGAATCATCCAATAGAAACATAATATTTGGTTTGGAAAACGTAGTGACTGTCAACGGTGAGTCAGGAATACTTAAAGTTGCAGCACTGGCAGGTTGAATTAATCCAAAACTAAGCAGGCTGCCTAAAATTACTGTTTTAATACTTATATTAAGTTTTTTCATTTGGATTACTCCAGTTAATATTTATTTCAAATATAAAATTTTTAATTACTAGTTTTTTTAGTTCCATCTCTTGGACACTGTCGATTGTATTATCGCTTCGGATAAACTAGTAGAGCCTGTTCCACGTGCCGTCATACGATAATAGGTTGTACCGGTAGGGTTCGATCTGATACCAAT
>CAYQUC010000046.1:0-14892 GCA_964420605.1 uncultured Thioalkalispiraceae bacterium
GTGCTTATATCCAATATTCTTTAGATAACTATGCTAATGGTAGCCGCGAAATGGGGAAAAAAATGGCTAAAAAATTCAAGAAAATGAATAAAAAATACGGCGCAGATGCTTTAGAGCAATTAACCCATTTTTATGCCAGCCAGCAGTAAATCAAATTAACTAACCTGAGTTGCAGAAAAAATAAATCGATTCATTTTCTCTGCAACTCCATCCGAAGCTGTTCTGGAATATTTAAAACAAGTATTTCACACTCGCCCACACTACCCCAATCTTATAATTAGGTGAAACATTTCCAAGCGTTAATACATTATCAATACTGCTTTGAGTGACACCATCGATACTCCAATTTTGTTCTTGATATTCTTCATATCGATAGCTTAATTTCAACGTCATATTTTCATCATAAATATAGTCACCATAGATCATCATACTATTGCGTTTGGTCACAAAGTCAGGGAATTGATCTGCAGAAGAACCTATCAGCATTATTTTTCCAATCGCACTTGAATGAGTGAAATCAAAACCAATATTGAGTTGGTCTTCAATAATATTATAATTAGAAGCAATACCAATAGTTGATATAGCATCCTTATTTTCAGCCGACCAATCAGCATCTCCACTAGAGGTACTGCCATTTTGTGTTGATGATATTAGAGACTGCTGTAAGTAAGCCGATACTGTTATTTCTTCACTAATAGAGTACTGAGCATCAAGACCAATAGCGAGATCATTACTTTTAGCCAAACCAACATTTGAGTTGCTATAGCGGTTGGAGGCACTTTCAAGATTAAGATTAATCAACAATGCTTCAAGTGCTTCAAAATTAATATTAATTACAGCCTTCAATGTATTTTTATCTGCTAAATTATACTTTCGTAATTGACTATTTTCAGCAGGACTAATTTCTGTTAACACATTATAACTATTGGCTTTACGAGTATCACCTTTCACTTTTAAACTATAATGAACATCCGACGATAATTTATTGGCATATTTAGCCCAAATAGATGTCTCTGCTGAACGATTAACCTCCTGATAACTGCGATCATACAAAGCGTATTCTAAACCAGCCACTATTTTATGATCATTTTCCAAGCTATTTGTTGATTGTAATTTTAATTTTTGAGTTCGGAAACCATAGGGGAAATTTGCACGATTAGAACCTAAAATAGCATTATCTGCTGTAACGTAGCTGTAGGTTGCTCGTTTGGTAAGATTGTCTTGTTCTTGATGTTCAAAACTTAATTTAATTTTTGATTTTTTATTAATAAACCAATTAACATTTGCATTGGCATTAATAACATCGACCCTTGCGTTTAATGAGTTCACAGGTAATGCTACAGGGGTTAATGCGGTATTTGTAGTATAAGGCAAAAAACTCTGGTTCTGCGTTAGTCGTGCAACAGAGAATGTTCCTGTTAAAATAATATCGTTGTAACCACGATATTGACTGTTCAACATAAGTTGTTGCATCTGATTATCAGGCTCTAAACTAATTTGCCCTGAATTAGCTCCTGTAGTAAATGCGTTATCCCACCTCAGCGCTTGATAATTATTTTTAAATACCGAATTAATAAATGAAATAGAACCATTTAAACTATTATTATTATAGTTTGCCGTTAATTCAAATCTATCGCTAGTGTAATCTATTGGTTTCGCTAGCACTGCAGACTTTGCATCAGCAAAGGTCGTTCCTATGGTAGCGGCAAAGGGTGTTTTCCCTTCTTTAGTTTGTCGTTTAAAACTAATGTCGTAATTCCATCTTGCATTTTGAATAATATTACTGCTCACGCTGATATGACGACGTAAAGTGTAATAATTAATATTTTGCAAATCAGATGGCAAGCTAGTCATAGCCGATGTTGTAGCACCGTTAACCCAGCCCGAAGGTAAAGTTTGGTTTTCTGTACCACTATAAGGAGTTCTTGCTGTATCCAATTGATAACGATTTATATTATTAACTTCAAAATTAACTTTATACTGTCCTTGTTTCCCCCCTTCCATTTCTACCGAGCGTGTTGATAATCCAAGATCATTGGCATAAATAGTAAAGTAATTAGCACTATCATCTCGATACATTGCCTCAATATCAAAAATTAAAAACCCGCCTTTTTTATAAAGGCCGTTATATTCGCCAAATTTATAAGAATCATTACTGAGTAAGCCAAGCCCCGTAGTTGATTCAACATGCCATGGCTCATCATCAACTTCGGGACAATATTTACACTTCCAGTTTGAAGTATTTATTGCTAAGTTAACAAGCTCGGTTTTTTGTTCTACTTTTGCATCATTGTTAACTTTTTTGCTTGGAGTTACTTCTTCTGCAACAATAAAATCACTAATAAGGAAACTTAAAAAAGAAAAATAGATAATTTTATATTTCAGTGAAAATGGCATGATTTACCTCCTATTTAATCATCCCCAAAAACTACTATACAACTTACAATGTTAACGTAACAATTTCACACCGGATGGATGATTACTACCGTGTATCTGTGAATGGCAATTTAAACAACTGCGTCCCAATAAAAATTTACGTTGACTTGTTATTGCACCTGAAGGCAAACCATCACTCGAATACACCGCACTGGGGTGGGCCGCATTTCCATGACATTGTTGACATAACAAGGGTGGTCGCTTGATTAATAAAGAAGGATGCATCGAGCCATGAGGATTATGACATACGGTACAATCCTCTACGACCGGCGCATGAGGCCATAATAAAGGTCCCCGCTTTTCTGCATGACACGAATAGCACAGTTCATTTTTTGTGCTGGTTTTAATTAACTTATCATTAATTGTTCCGTGAACGTTATGGCAATCACTGCAACGCATTTTGGAAAAACGCACGGGGTGTGATGAACGACGATTGAATTGTGCTTTTTGTTTGCTATGACATGAACTGCACTTGTCCACTTGTTTTTTTGCAATTAACATGGGGTCACGTTTTGCGTGTATTGTATGACAGTCTGCACAACTTAATGATGCTGATTCATGAACGCCGCCAGTCCAATTATGTCGTGTACTATCTTGATGGCAGGTTAAACACACATCATTTTGTTCAGATACTGGAGTCCATTTTTTTGCTCCAAATGCGCGTATTGGTGGTTTTTTTTCACCTTTTTTTACCGTTTTTTTGTGTTCACCAATAGCACCATGGCATGTTTCGCATTGCAGTTGTGACATTGGTGAACGACTATCATTCCGCTCACCGTGTTTTGTTTTAAATATTGGCATAATGGGATAATCATTATCTTCATCATGACATTTTAAACAACTATCAGCGCCTTTTTTTGAATATGCAGCTGGTGTTTTTTCAGTGGCATTTGCTATAGTTATATTGGTTACTGAAACACTGAACAAAAATAACAAACCATTAGATAGTATTTTTTTATACGCTTCCATGTATATGCTCGATTCTCGATTCTATCAGTAAATTTTTATTATAAATTTATACGTATTTTGTTTTAAACAATTAAATCACAACTGCATAGTATTAATTAAGCAGTAAAATGACACGGCTACAACCCAGATAAGTATTTTTTCAAATCATCAACTCGTTCTTGATCAATATCGCTAAAACGTCCCATCATATTATAAACAGTATCAATTTGAGATATATCGTTCGCAATTTTTGACTGCTGTTTTGCTAAGTCAATCGCACCAAATGCACTAGTAGTATCATCAGCACCCGCTGCATGACATAACGAACAATTTTGTTGATAATATATTTTACCATTTAGCGCAATACCCGGCTCAACTCCACCACCTCCAGGGGAGGTTGGTGAGACTACTGGCGGTAGTGCGACTTGTTCTGAACTACTTTCATAACACGAAGTTAAGTTAAAACTTAAGGCTATTACCGTTGTTATTAGTAGCACTGCTTTAAATTGTTTTAAATTTTTCATCGTATTCACCATATTACATTTTCCAATAATTTTCAGTTTTTGACATTATTGGCCAACATTTAAAAAGGTTTCAATTTCCTGTGCTTCTTGTGCTGTTAATAATATACCGTTCATCTCAAGTTTTTTAATTATGGCACTAATAAATTTTTGTGCTGTATCCTTTTGTATATTGGGGCCACCGTAGCTGCCACTGCCGCCAGAACCATTTTGACCATGGCATAATAAACATTTGTTGGTGTAATAATCTTGCCCCGTTAAACCACCACTACCCAAATAATCTGCTATTAGTTGTGTTTGTTGGTTAGTTAAACTTATTCCTTGCATTTCAGTGACATTTTTTATTTCGGAGGAAATCATGTTTAAAGTCGCGCCTTTCACAAAAGGCCCATATCCGTTTCTGCCTATTCCGGCATCACCATGACAAATTGCACATTTAATAGTATATAATTCTTGCCCCGTAGTTCCTCCGCTACCGATGAAATCAGCTATAAGCTGGGCATCTGCAGCTGTTAAAATAATGCCATTCATAATAGCTGCGTTAGTTATGGCAGAGATAATCATTGATGGTGTTGCACCTTGAACAGCGGGTGCGACTCCGGTAATTCCCGTAGCATTAACACCATGACATAGTGCACATTTATTACTATAAAAATCTTGTCCGGTTGAACCGCCACTACCGAGATAATCTGCAAGCAATTGGATTTGTTGGCTTGTTACTGTGATTCCTTGCATTTCAACAACCGTGTTTACTTTATCCAAAATCATACTGCTGGTCGCACCTTTAACAACAGGGCCATAACCAAGCCGACCTATACCTGCATCACCATGGCAAATAGTACACTTAGCGATATACAGCTCTTGGCCAGTACTGCCACCGCCTCCTAAAAAGTCAGCTATAAGTTGACCATTAGTATTCGACAGAATTATGCCATCCATTATTGCAACTTTAGTTATCGCGCTGGCGATCATATTTTGGGTTGCGCCAATTACCGATGGCGCTACTGCAATAATTCCTGTTCCACTTGCACCGTGACAAATCGCGCATTTATTGGCATAAAACTCACTTCCAGTTACAGCATTAGTGCTTCCAAGAAAATCTGCTATTGCTTGTAAGCCCGTTGTATCTAAAACAATTGCATTCATACTACTAACAGTGCTGATTTTATTTGAAATCAATAGTCGAGTAGAGCCGATGACTGGAGGTGCAACACCGGTAATACCAATCCCTGCAACACCGTGACAAAGCTGACAATTACCTCGATACAAAGCATCACCACTGGTACCTGTAACAGCTAAATAGTCTGACACTAGTTGTGCCTCATTAGCGCTCAGTGTAATAGCATTCATTTGAGTAACACTGCTAATTGCATTGAGTATTTGAGCTTGTGTTGCACCTTCAATAATTTTTGGCACACTAGTAGTACCACTACCATTTGCACCATGGCAAACAAGACATTTGGCATTATAAATATCAGGTCCTGTTGATGGTGGTGGAATGACAGTTATTATAGTTACTGCCGCATTATTCACTCCTGAAAGCCCATTACCATCTTGTGCCACAATGGTGACGACATAGTTTCCAGCAGTTGTATAAGCATGTGACTGTGTTGCGGTTGAGCCTTGTTGGATTACACTACCATCACCAAAATCCCAGATGTAGTTAGTGATAGTAGTGGAGGCATCACTGGTGGATGTTGATGCATCAAAATTAATTGCAATTGTAGTTTCACCACTAAAAGGTCCGTTGAGGTTTACAACTGGAACAGTGCGATCACCGATAATTACGTCTGCAAATGTAACCGCAGTTGTATTATTGGAGTCCGTTACTGTTAGCGTTGCTGTGTGCCGACCCTTAGTGGTGAAATTCGTTTGATAACTCGAGCCCGAGTTTAAATAATCAGTGCCGTCAATATTCCAATCATATTGTGTAATAGTAACACCGCTAGGCGCTGTTGATGAACTACCATCAAATGTAATGGAAGAATCGAGTAATGCCGTGAGTGGTGCAACGATTTTAGCAACAGGTGTTGGCCCGTTTGCCGCAACTACAATGGTTAAACTGGTAATGGCAGCATTATCGCCAGTTGTAGTTTGATCGTTGTTTGCTGAAAGTCCTGCACCATACAGTTTATAGCTTCCCGCTATAGTAGGAGCCAACCATTTAAAGTTCCATGTTAAAACGGCTGCAGTGACAGCAGATTTGCTATGCGTTAGTTCATTATTTTGTTTTGCTATCGTCGTATCACCTGTAATAATTTGCAGTGTTCCTGCATTGGCGCTGACATTAAAACCCGCTAAGTTTTGTTGACCACCACTAACAGAAAATTGATACGAATTAAGTGAACCCGGAGTAACGCTACTTGACCCTGTCAATGTGACAGTCGGTATCACTCCTGAATTGTGGCAAAGGCTACAATACGAGCCTCCGTTACTTGAATTAGGATTACCAGAATAACCGGTAATTCCGTTTCTCATACTATAAGTATAACCACTCGCTAACAGAAAAATAATACTAAACATAAGACTAAGAGAGATTCGCACTGTTAGTTGTATATTCATAGCGGCTTTTCCTTTCTAGCAGTTACCTATATTTATTTTTTTCTAATTTCTAATTCTCATGTTCTGAATATAAGTATGTACTTAAATAATGAAAAATCCTTGATCCGGATCAAGGCGAACCAAAAACATACTTATATTTTAGTAAACTCATTAATAAATTTTATCGTTAATTATAAATTTACATAAAAAATAATAAAATATAATAAAATATAAATAGTACGGAAATATGATCATTTCCGTAATAAAGCATATTTAAACATTAAGATAATGCTGCACAAACTCGTTCAAGTTTTTGTTTTACTTCATCAGCTAATTTCTCAATTCCTGCGACTTGAACTAGTCCTAGCACCGTAACAGGATCCATAAAACTAACATTTATTGATTTATCCTCTTCCTCACGGACCACGACATTACAGGGTAACAATAATCCAACATAAGGATCTAAATCAATAGCTTTATTCGCTATTGCTGGATTGCAAGCACCAAGAATCGTATAAGGACGGCGATCAATATCAATTTTCTTTTTTAATACTTCTTTTACATTAATTGTTGTTAACACACCAAAACCCTCTTTTGACAGTTCAGTGGTTACTTTGTCAATTGCTTCACCAAAAGTGCAAGCAATGTTTGTATCAAATGAGTACATGACTAATCTCCAGTTATCTCATTAATTTATTATTAATAATCACTACTATCTCATCAACTTAAAATAAGATAGTAGCGAATTATCGTATACTAACCCTGAGTCGATCGACTTTTCCATAGTAAGTAAACCGCAGGAATAACAACCAATGTTAACAAGGTTGCGCTCACCATGCCACCGACCATTGGAGCAGCGATTCGTCTCATTACTTCCGAACCCGTGCCACTACCCAACATAATGGGCAATAAACCGGCGATAATCGCGGCAACGGTCATCATAATTGGTCGTACTCGCATTAAAGCGCCATCAATCACAGCTTGACGTAATTCGTCCATAGTCAATTTATGTGTTCTTTCTGACTGATGCGCAAGATTATTATAGGCCTGATTGAGGTAAACCAACATCACCACCCCTATTTCTACCGCGACACCGGCGAGCGCAATAAAGCCAACATACACCGCAACCGAAGTATTGTAATCTAGAAAATACAATAACCAGTAACCGCCAATCAAGGCCATTGGTAATGTGCCCATTATAATAAGAACTTCAACCATGTTTCTAAAGTTCAAATACAATAACAACACAATAATAACCAATGTAAACGGAATAACAATACTGAGTTTTTCTTTTGCTCGAACCATGTACTCGTATTGCCCTGACCAGGTAATTGAATAACCTGCAGGAAGAACCACTTGATCCCGTACAATAATACGAGCAGCCTCAACATACGAACCCACATCTTGCGTTTCATCAAGATCAACAAAGGTCCATGCATTTAATCGCGCATTTTCACTTTTAATCATTGCTGGACCACTTTCGATTCTAATATCGGCAATTTCTCCAAGTGATATACTCGCGCCACTCGGTGTTACAACCGGTAGATTTTTTAAATCGGTTAAGGAGTCACGCACTGTACGAGGATAACGTATATTAATTGGATAGCGTTCAAGCCCTTCAACCGATTGCGAGACATTCATGCCACCAACCGCGGTACTTACAACAGCTTGCACATCAGCAATATTAAGTCCAACACGGGCTGATGCAAGTCGATTAATATCAACCGTTACATAACGACCGCCAGCAACACGTTCTGAAAATACCGATGCCGTTCCAGGAATGTTTTGAACCACTTGTTCAAGCTGTTTTCCAATGTCCTGTAATATTTGTAAATCAGGACCTGCAACTTTAATACCAACCGGTGTTTTAATACCCGTAGCCAACATATCAATACGCGTTTTAATCGGCATCACCCAAGCATTGGTTACGCCAGGATAGTTAATAGCATCATTCAACTCTTTCTTTAATTTCGATAGAGTCATTCCTTCACGCCACTCACTACGAGGGTGTAACATAATGGTAGTTTCAATCATGGTTAACGGCGCTGGATCTGTTGCAGTTTCAGCACGTCCAATTTTACCAAACACTCTTTTCACTTCAGGAAATTGTTTAATAATTTTATCCGTTTGCTGTAGCAATTCTTGCGCTTTACCAATTGATACACCTGGGAAGGTTGTCGGCATGTACATCAAATCACCTTCATCGAGAGCTGGCATAAATTCATCACCAAGCTGTGATGCAGGCCAAAAGCCGATTACAACAACCGCTGCACTTATCACAAGAACCAGTTTTGGCGATGCTAAAACAAAATTTATCACTGGTCGATAGGCTGCAATTAATAAGCGATTAACCGGATTTTTATGTTCGGGTGTAATGTGACCCCGAATAAAATACCCCATTAACACAGGAACCAAGGTAATCGATAAACCTGCCGCAGCGGCCATTGCAAATGTTTTAGTAAATGCTAGTGGTGAAAATAATTTACCCGATTGCGCTTCCAAGGTGAATACCGGTAGAAAGCTAAGCGTAATAATCAGCAATGAGAAAAATAATGCCGGTCCAACTTCCATGGTAGCTTCGCGAATAATTTCCCATCGATTTTCGTCGGTGACCTCCTGCTTTTCAATGTGCTTATGCACATTTTCTATCATCACAATGGCACCATCGACCATCGCACCGATCGCAATAGCAATACCCCCTAATGACATGATATTGGCATTTAAACCTTGTTGATGCATAACAATAAATGCCACTAAAATTCCAATTGGTAAACTAAGAATAGCAACAAGAGCCGAACGCATGTGAAATAAGAACACCAAACAAACCAAGGCCACTACCACAAACTCTTCAACTAATTTATAACTTAACGAATCTACCGCACGGTTAATTAGATGGGATCGATCATAGGTAGTAACAACTTCAACACCTTCTGGAAGCCCTTGTTTAAGTTCCTCAATTTTCTTTTTAACACCGTCAATGGTTTTTAACGCATTTTCACCAAAGCGCATGATGATAATACCGCCAACAACTTCGCCTTCACCATCTAGCTCTGAAATACCACGTCGCATTTGTGGTCCTAAGCGAATTTCTGCAATGTCTTTTAATAATACCGGTGTGCCTTGTTTGTTCACCATGATTGGAATATTTTCTAAATCACCAATCGATTTTAAATAACCAGTAGCACGAACCATGTACTCAGCTTCGGCCATTTCAATAACCGAACCACCCACTTCTTGGTTTGCCATTTTAATAGCCATGCGAACTTTTGCTAACGGAATCGAAAAGGCACGTAAACGGTTTGGATCCAGTACCACTTGATACTGTTTAACCATACCACCAATAGTTGCAACTTCTGAAACACCAGCGACCGTTTGAAGTTCGTATTTCATGAACCAGTCTTGCAGTGACCGTAATTGAGACAGATCATTTTTACCGGATCGATCAACCAATGCATACTCATAAACCCAACCAACACCTGTTGCATCCGGCCCTAAAGCGGATGTTGCTTGTGGCGGTAGTCGCGAGGATACTTGACTTAAGTATTCCAATACACGTGAGCGTGCCCAATAAGGATCGGTTCCGTCTTTAAAAATAATATAGACATAGGAATCGCCAAAGAAAGAATAACCACGAACGGTTACTGCTCCTGGTACCGATAACATGGCTGTCGTTAAAGGATATGTAACTTGATCTTCAACAACTCGAGGGGCTTGCCCTGGATAACTTGTTTTAATAATTACTTGTACATCGGATAAATCTGGAATTGCATCAAGGGGGGTATTAATAACTGAAAATATCCCCCAACCCATTATGATTAGTGTTAGCAATAACACTAAAAAGCGGTTCTGTAATGACCAGCTAATTATATGTTTTATCATTTTTTATTCCGCCTTATTTGCTGTTCGTAATTCTTTTTAGAGAATTAATTAAATAACCGTCAGCACCTTCAACTAAGGTAAATTCTACTTTGTCTTGTGGATTTAAATTATCAAGTGAAACACCTTCTGCAAGACCGAAGTCCATCACCATATCAGGCCATCCTAAAGCCGCTATTGGATCATGCGCCATATTGACTTTATTTTCAGTCGGCATTAATTTTTTAAGAATACCTGTTCCGATAATTTTCTTGTCAGCACTATTACTACTTGTAGTAGAACTCGAATCTTCAACTTCACTCATTCGGTTGATGCTGGCTTTTAAACTGGCTTCTGAATCAATTAAGAATTGAGCTGATGTGACAACCATATCTCCTTCAGAAATTCCTTTAATTATTTCAACAAAATCACCTGATTCAATTCCTGAAACAACGTCTTTTGCAGCAAATTCACCTGGTTTAACTTGTACGATTACTCGTTGTTCATCCCCAGTTCGAATTAATGCTTCACGCGGAATAGAAACCACATCATTTTTAGCACCACCAAAAATTAGGACGGTTGAAAACATATTGGGTTTTAAACGTTCACCTGGATTCTCTAAGCGAATACGTACTTTTAATGTTCGTGTTTTTTGATTTAAACTTGGATAAACATACTCAACACGTCCTTTCCACACTTTGCCGGGTAAATAAGAAAGGTATATTTCGGCAACTTGTCCCACCTCAACCCAGTTAGCTTGTCGTTCAAAAACCTCGGCTAAAATCCAAACACTGGATAAATCAGCCAAACTCAAAATTTCTTTTGAAGGTTTGACGTATGCGCCTTCACGAATATTCAAATTAGAAACTATGCCATCTTGAGTCGAGTAAATTTTAACTGTTTGTTGTACTCGACCACTTTTCTTAATTTCTTTGATCGTTATGGGGCTAATACCCAGTGCAATTAAACGTTCTTCAGATGCTCGACGTAAACTTTTATTAGATGAACGGTACGAATGCAAAAATTCTTCTTGCGCATTCACTAAGGTTGGTGAATAAATTTCAAATAACACATCCCCTTTAGATACTCGCTCACCTTCTGATTTTACGTACAATTTTTCAACCCAAGCATCGGTACGCAAATGCACATGACGTAATTTGGTTTCATCAAAATCGATGTAACCTACGGTTTGAATACGACGCCATAATGGTCCTTTTACTGCGGTTCCAGTTCGAACCCCCATATTTTGTACGGTTCGTGGTGAAATAAACACGTTAGAATCGTCATCGCCATCTTGTTCATAAATGGCTATATAATCCATTCCCATTTCATCTTTCTTGGGTACTTTAGAGGTAACGGTTGGTTTGTGTGGATGCCGATAATAACTAATTACTTTTTCGCCTGATTTTTTACGTGATTTTTGTTTTTTCTCAATTAAGGTCATACCACAAATTGGGCAAGAACCTTCCTTGTCTCTAATAATTTGAGGGTGCATCGGGCAAACGTATTTAGGATCTTGATGTTTAACACCATGTTCCACTGCAGTTTCAGCAACGGCTGTACTAACAATGACATTATTAACTGCAACACCAAATGGAACTACAACCAAACTAACTGCTAGTACTGTAACGATACGAAAATTCATTATTCATCTCCTAATAAATATGCCAATGAAGCTTCTGTGCTCACATGGTCAACATTTAAACGTAAAAATTGTAATTGGGTTTTAAACTCGATGATACGAGCTTTAATAAGACTTAAGAAATCTGATCTATCACTCTGATAAGCAACTAAAGCAGCTTCACTATTTTGTTTGGCGCGTGGAAATAGCGTTTTCTTGTAATGTTTTAAACGTGTTTTTAACCATATTAACTTGGTATGAGATTTTTCCAAACGGGTATACATCACTTGCAACATGTCATTCAATTTATTCATTGAAGCATCCACCAGTTTTCGTTTTGATGCGACACGTTTGTCTTGCCGATTTCCAGTGAACAAAGGAATATCAACTAACACCATTGCACTCACAAAGTTAGGTTGCTCAATACCACTTGCTTTGGTGCCTTCACGAACGCTATAGCTTAAATCAACACTCCAAGTTGGCTTATAATCTTGCTGTGCTAATTCGACGGTTTTTCTATCGAATTTCACCTTATTCTGCGATAACAAAATCATAGGATGCGTTAACAGCTTTTGATTGATTCTATTTTTATTGGTTTCTGCTTCAACTAATATTGAACTATGTTCGTGTAATTCATGAAGCTTATCCCCAACGGCCATAGCCGAATAACTTTCACCAACCCAGTTAGCTAGTTCTGCACGTGCAAGCTGTTCTTTTTCAGAAAACATATAATCTTTATCATTTAATAAGTCCAATTCAAGTTGTGCTTGTACAAAATCAACTTGACGACGTTTTCCTGCAGCATACTGACCTTCGGTAATTTTAACTAAATCATTAAATAATATTCTATTTTGATCCAGAATTTTTTTAGCATTGACCCAATAAAACACTTCCAACCATGCTTTGCGTGACTTCTCTAAAACCTTACGTTTTCGTTCAATCACTTTAATCGTATTCTTATCAGATTGTATTAAAGCGCGTTGTGATTTAATTTCTAAACTGTTTCCTTTTGGAAACATCTGAACAATACCAATTTTTTTCTGAGTCATGGGCTCCTTATTGGCTTTAAATGAGTTATCAGGGAAGTTTAATAGTCCAAGTTTTAACTTCGGATCCGGTAAGGTATTTAAAGCCATACTTTCTTGTTGCAAAGCAAAGGATTTGTCCTGAAAGGATTTAATTACAAAATCACGTTTTAACGCAATTTGCTCAACATCTTCCAATGTTAATAAATTATTTTGCGATTCGTGCGAAGCATGTGGTTCATGCGATTCATTTGCAAAACTGGTATTTACAGTCACTAAGCACAACAACGTGCCCATAAATGTCTTTTTGACATTTGATTTTATATAAAACAGAGAAAACATCATTGTCTCCAAAAATAAATTAATTTAGTCGTATACTATCAAACACTTACTTCAAAGATGAAGTACATGCGATAACTACATAAGTATTCTAATAAACTTATTAAATTTGGATTTGTTTAGGAGGCCGGAATAGACCGGTAGGTAAGACATTTAACTCACGCTGATCAGCTGAGAGTGTATAACGTTGATTATCAAAAAACTTTACTGCACCTAAGCTTGGTAACAGTGCTATAAAAGCAGAAGAATACGAACAATGATTTGAATCACAAGTATTTTCTTCACAACAATTATTGTCCTGTAGTGCTGACTCAAAACTGGAATACACCATATCGATCATTGTATTACAATGTTCCGGAGTCATATTGTCCGAATTGCTGTAGCTTGCTGTTGTTGTATTAATTTCAAATAAAAAAATGGTTTTACTCAATGTATCGGCAAAACTCTGCTGCATAGGCAGGAATAACATTACTGTTATTAGCACCAAGTATGCTTTTTTAGCTTTTCGAAACATGTCCAACATTGGGTATAAGGTCACTTTAATTATTCGTTATATTACAAGACAGTGTAAAAGAAAGTTAGTTCAGTGTCTAATGCGAAATATTAAAAAGATCGATTCTATAGCACTAAATTGATGATAACTTAAAGTCTATAAGAACTAAATTTTAACAAAAATGATATATGTCAAATTAATGGATAATATTGCAATAAAACACTCAATTTAGAGTGAGTCAAAATGTTAAGCGGGAGATGCTATACGGTTAAATTATTTTACGTATTTTTTACGAATACCGTCAAAAAACGCTCGTGCGCCACCTTTCATGAAATAATATTCTTTTACTTTCTTTTTCTCCAAATAATACATCAACCAACGGACTTGTTTACCTGTTTCATCATAAATATACATCGGTAAGTTACTTCGTTTTGCTTTTTTGATAAAAACATCCAATTCCGTATAATCATCAAGGTTTACACGCTTCTCAATAGCGACAAATAAACTCAAGGCATCGCGTTGGAACGAATCACGCACATCAAGCACGATGGCATCAATTTCATTAATTCTAATTTCAAATTTTTCAGGCATAAGGGTATGCTTCTTGAACCTTTTTTTACTAATAATATCTTTGGGGTTAATTGGAGTTTGCCCAAGCAATACCGCATCAGCAGGATAGGTTTTAGCCCAATCTAAAACACCTTGATCATAAGCGACTACATTTTTAATATTATTTTTACGACATTTCTGAGTTGCTTTGTATGATTTCATGCATGTTTTACCATTACAGTAAACCACAATATTTCTTTGGGATTGCGCTCTGAGTTTTCTCATATCCTCTATAAAGGTTCTTGTCGATAATGGTATATTAATTGCCCCCTTTATCTTTAAGGTCTCAAACTCATATTTTGAGCGCACATCAACAATCACAACCTCTTGTAGTTTTTGTTTTAATTCAGTCAAGGATATAAATGGCACTGCAGGATAACGTTGTCGTCCTGGAAATTCATCCTGAGCTAATACAACAGACGGCATTAGTAATAATGAAAGAATAACGATTAATAATTTTCGAATTAGCAGACTTAACATTGAATTAACATTGAATTAACATTG
>CAYQUC010000046.1:14992-25460 GCA_964420605.1 uncultured Thioalkalispiraceae bacterium
TTAACATTGAATTAACATTGAATTAACATTGGGTTAAAAATTTACATTAGTGTTGAAAATATAAATTACACAGAATTTAGTGTAATCTCGAACTATGCTGTTTTAACAATATCAGACAGAACACTATGTTTTAAATTGTTTTACCAACAGGCTTTATAATCAGCTTTTTCTACAATAAGTTGTAACGCCATTGATGCCTGACCAAAACCGTTTTTAGCAGATTTTTGCCACCATTTAACAGCCTCACAATAATTTTGAATAACACCATCACCGTTTGCAAATAATGATCCTAAATTATACTGCGCCATGGCATCGCCACTTGTTGCGGCTCGTCGCCACCATTTATGGGCCTTATCAAAGTCTCTTTTTATGGTTTTATTACCCATGGCATAGAGCATACCTAAATTGTATTGAGAGTCGGTATTACCGTGACTAGCCGATAGTTGCCACCAATATATCGCTTTCGCTAAATCACGTTTTGTACCTTCACCGTCAGCATAAGCCACACCAAGGTTGTGTTGTGCATGATGGTTGCCACCTTGAGCTGCTGCTCGATACCAATGAACTGCATTTTTAGAACTTCTGGTTACACCCTTTCCCATGTCGTATAACATTGCAGTATAAAATTGAGCATCCACTATATCGTCTTTAGCAAGCGGCAACCAAATTCGAAAGGCCATAATGAAATCACCATCATTGTAATAGCGCATGGCTACTTGTGATTGACTTAACGATTCTGGAATTCGATAACCAATGGAAGCTATTACACTTTTCGGCACTGAAACCGAAGAATGGGTATTTGTTTGAAATTTTAGTTTTTGAACAACTGCGTGAGCAGGTGCAAAGTTTACTAAGAATAGTACTAACATAAAAGCCACGCTATACCAATATAGTGTATTGCTCGACGCAGCTTTTTTAGCGATTACTTTAATTTGATTTTGATGTAGATTGTCATACTGATACATTTAACTCACCTTAATAAATTCAGGTCTTATTAACTGTATCGTCTACATTACGGCTAGACTTTAAAAAAACTGTAAAGTTATCTTAAATCAACAACTTAAATAGATTATATTAGACTTAGTACTTGTGAAAAGCATCTTCAACGGCTAGTACCATCGACTCCCACTCCGAACCGGTATTATCATGTTTGGCTGTCACTTCCATTAATGCATAAACCAACTCACGGTTCTCGGGGGTAAACTCTGAAAGCTTTTTTAATAAATACAAATGCCCACCTTTAGGCGTATCAAGTGTTTTTATTAATGCGAATAATAATAGCGACTGCCCTGATTTTGGGTCATTTTTAATTTGTTCGGTAATTTTATTAAAAAGATCGGTATTCATATTTTTTGGAACCACTAAGAATAAAAAGTGTTTGAAAAATGAAGCTTAAATAAAAAAGGACAGTAAAAACTGCCCTTTATTAAACATAAAAACTAATTGCAACTATGCAGCATTAGCTTTTTTGATTTTTTGATCTAATTCGCCAGAAGCATAACGCGTTACCATATCATCTAAACAGATAGGTTTAATTTTAGAGGCGTTACCAGCACTACCAAAAGCTTCAAAACGTGCTTTACAAATATCTTTCATTGCTGCTGTTGCTGCTTTTAAGAATTTACGTGGATCAAAATTAGCTGGATTTTCAGTTAAGAACTGACGAATTGCACCAGTTGAAGCCATACGTAAATCGGTATCGATATTCACTTTACGAACACCGTGTTTGATACCTTCCACAATTTCTGACACAGGAACACCAAAAGTTTGCCCCATTTCACCACCATGACTATTGATGATTTTTAACCATTCTTGCGGTACTGACGATGAACCATGCATTACCAAGTGAGTATTAGGAATGCGAGCATGAATTTCTTTAATTCGATCGATTCTTAATACATCACCAGTTGGTTCTTTAGTGAATTTGTAAGCACCGTGTGAGGTACCAATTGCAATTGCTAAAGCATCAACACCGGTTTGATCTACAAAATCAGCCGCTTCTTCAACACTGGTTAATAGTAAATCTAAATCTAATTTACCTTCAGCACCGTGACCGTCTTCTTCGCCCATTTCACCGGTTTCAAGTGAACCTAAACAGCCTAATTCGCCTTCAACTGAAACACCACCAGAATGCGCCATTTCAACAACGGTTTTAGTCACGTCAACATTATATTCAAATGAGGCCGGTGTTTTCATATCCGACATTAATGAACCATCCATCATTACCGAACTAAAACCAGATTGCATAGACCGTAAACAAACGCCCGGTGCTGAACCATGATCTTGATGCATTACGACTGGAATGTGTGGATACATTTCAATTGCCGCAGAAATTAAATGACGTAAAAATGGTTCGCCAGCATACGAGCGTGCACCAGCCGAACCTTGCATGATTACTGGGCTATTGGTTTCATCAGCCGCTTGCATAATAGCATGGACTTGTTCCATGTTATTTACATTAAATGCAGGCATACCGTAACTATTTTCTGCAGCATGATCTAATAATTGTCTTAGAGATATAAGGGCCATTGGGCACCTCCTTTTGTAATTTAAAAAACGATTAAAGTAATGATGTTTTACCAAACTTGCCTGTGCATATAATAAAGACTAACAACAGCAAATTACAAACAAGATAAAACATTATAAAAAATAATGAATAGCGTTAATCTTCACCAACACGAATAATTTTCATCGCGTTTGTGCCACCGCTATCGTTTCCAACAACTTCGCCCATGGTAATAATCATAATATCGCCGTCGCGTACAGTTCCACGGCGACGTAATTCATCAACTGCTTCTTTATTAACTTCAGCATTATTGGTTGACGATATATCAAAACTAACGGGATAGACACCTCGAAACATCGTTACTTTTCTACGCGTCTCAACATGACTCGTCAAGGCATAAATTGGTATACCTGAACTGATGCGTGACATCCATAGTGCCGTAGAACCAGACTCAGTTAATGCTGCAATGGCTTTTACACCGAGATGGTTAGCGGTATACATTGTAGCCATTGCGACGGCTTCGTCAATTCGATGAAAAGTAGTATTAATACGATGATCTGACACAGTTGCAATTCGGCTCTTTTCAGCTTCAAGACAAATTCTGTCCATAGCAGCAATGGCATTATCAGGATATAAGCCTGTTGCGGTTTCTGCTGAGAGCATCACCGCATCGGTTCCATCTAATACCGCATTGGCCACGTCAAATACTTCTGCCCGAGTAGGAATTTGTTCGGTTATCATTGACTCCATCATTTGAGTCGCGGTAATAACGGCACGATTCATTTCACGGGCTAATTTTATCAGACGCTTTTGTACAGGGGGTAATGCGGCATCACCAATTTCAACACCAAGATCGCCACGTGCAATCATAATGACATCTGCAGCTTCTACAATATCTTCTAAAATACCGTCTTTTAGCGCTTCGCTACGTTCGATTTTGGCAACAATACCACCATGACCACCGGCATCGCGTAACAACTTTCGAGCTTGGTGAATATCATCGGCACTCATACAAAATGAAACCGCCAAATAATCTGCTTTCATTTTTGCTGCAGTGACAATATCTTCCAGGTCTTTTTCAGTCAATGCTGGAGCAGAAAGACCACCACCTTGAAGATTGATACCTTTTCGATTTTTTAAAATACCACCAATGACAACACGACATATAACTTGAGTATCTTTTACTTCATTAATCCAAAGAGACAGTCGTCCATCATCAAGTAATAAAGTATCACCACGCTTTACGTCATTTGGTAAGGATTTATATGCAACCCCGACACGTTCTGCCGTACCAGACTTAGAGTCGAAACTAGTATCAAGCGTAAATGTAGCACCTTCAACCAATCTAACTTCGTCATCGATAAAATTATCGACTCGAATTTTAGGTCCTTGCAAATCGCATAACACACCAATTTGTCTGCCATGGGCCTGTGCTCGATTCCGTAACGTTTCTGCACGTTTAATATGCTCTTCTGGTGAGCCATGTGAAAAATTAATACGGACAACATCAACACCCGCCTCAATAATTTTATCCATCATTTTAGGGTCGTCTGTTGATGGACCTAGTGTTGCCAATATTTTAGTTCGTCGTAACATATTATTATTTCTATATTTCCGTAAATTTATATTATTTTGCGCGTTGTTCTAAAATTTCAACTGCAGGAAGTTTTTTACCTTCTAAAAACTCAAGGAACGCTCCACCACCAGTTGAAATATAAGATACTTTATCTGCTATGTTGTATTTATCAACAGCGGCCAGAGTATCACCACCACCGGCAATTGAAAAAGCTTTACTTTCAGCAATCGCCATTGATATCGCTTTTGTGCCTTCACCGAATTGATCAAACTCAAAAACACCAACTGGGCCATTCCATACTATAGTACCTGCATTTTTAATAACTTCAGCTAGTTCTTTAGCGCTCTCAGGACCAATATCAAAGATCATATCGTCATCAGTTGCATCAGTAACATTTTTTAATGTCGCTTCTGCAGACTCAGCAAATTCTTTAGCACAAACAATGTCGGTAGGAACAGGAATGCTACCACCTTTAGCTTTAGCAGCAGCACTTAATTTTTTTGCAGTCTCAACCAAATCTTCTTCATACAATGATTTACCAACATTATGACCTTCGGCGGCAATAAATGTATTGGCGATACCACCACCCACAATTAATTGATCCACTATTTTAGATAATGATTCCAACACTGTTAACTTAGTCGATACTTTAGAGCCGCCAACAATTGCAACCATTGGTCGAGCAGGATTATCAAGTGCTTTACCGAGCGCTTCAAGTTCACCCGCAAGTAACGGACCAGCACACGCTGTCGGTGCAAATTTTGCGACTCCATGCGTTGAAGCTTGAGCGCGATGTGCAGTACCAAAAGCGTCCATGACATAAATATCACATAACTCGGCATATTGTTTTGAAAGAGTATCTTCATTTTTCTTTTCGCCATTATTAAAGCGAACATTTTCAAATATAACAACTTCACCATCAGCCACTGTTGGCGCATTCGTTAAATAATCAGTAATTAGCCTTACCTCTTTACCTAATAATCCACTCAAGTGTGTTGCTACAGGCTGAAGTGAAAACTCAGCAGCAGCTTCACCTTCAGTCGGTCGCCCAAGATGTGACATTAACATTACTTTTGCACCGGCTTTTAAACAATGTTCAATTGTTGGCATAGATGCGCGGATACGTTTGTCGGATGTTACCTTGCCATCTTTAACAGGTACATTTAAATCCTGACGAATTAAAACACGTTTCCCTGCTAAATCTAACTCTGTCATGTTAATTACTGACATTGATTATCTCCAAATAGTATTTTGATTAATTTTTTAAAAATAAATTTGCTAATAATTTTGCAACGTAAAATTAACAGCGTTGATACGTAATTTAGTTATTAGCAAATTTATTTCCAGTTAAAATAAAATCACCCTGATAAACAATGTCAGGGTGATTCCTTATTTTAGTTTTTTGCTACATGCTCAACAAAACGCATCATGTTGCAAGTATAACCATACTCATTGTCATACCATGAAACTACTTTAACAAAGGTTCCATCAAGCGCAATACCGGCACCTGCATCAAAGATTGATGATTGGCTGCAACCACGGTAGTCGGTTGATACAACTTTATCTTCGGTATAACCTAAAGTGCCTTTCATTGAACCTTCAGAAGCTTCTTTCATCGCTGCACAAATTTCTTCGTAAGTAGCTGGTTTATCTAACTCGACAGTTAAATCAACAACAGAAACATCAGATGAAGGAATACGGAAAGCCATGCCGGTTAATTTACCATTTAATTCTGGTAGCACAATACCTACAGCTTTTGCTGCACCGGTTGATGATGGAATAATGTTTTCAAATACACCTCGTCCACCGCGCCAATCTTTTTGCGATGGGCCATCAACTGTTTTTTGTGTTGCCGTTGAAGCATGAACAGTTGTCATTAAACCACGTTTAAGACCCCATTTATCATTTAATACTTTAGCAACCGGAGCTAAGCAATTAGTTGTACACGATGCTGCAGATACAATTTTTTCACCAGCATAAGATTCGTGGTTAACACCATAAACAAACATTGGAGTACTATCTTTAGATGGCGCGGATTGAACCACTTTTTTAGCACCCGCATCAATATGCTTTTGACAAGTTTCTTCCGTTAAAAAGAATCCAGTAGAATCAATCACGATTTCTGCGCCGACATCACCCCATTTTAAATCTGCAGGATCACGTTCAGCCGTTAAACGAATTTTACGACCGTCAACAATTAAGTTACCGGCATCAGAAGTTACTTCACCGTCAAAACGACCATGAACAGAATCATACTTCAACATATAGGCTAAGTAATCAGCATCTAATAAATCATTAATACCTACAATTTCGATATCTTTAAAATCTTTTGCAACTGCACGAAAAACCATTCGGCCAATACGGCCAAAACCGTTAATTCCAACTTTAAGTGTCATGAACATCTCTCCTAAATATTTATTAAAAAAATTTTTTATAATAATAATTAAATTGAATTAAAATTTAGATTCCTGAAATTATAATTAATTATCAGAAATCTAAAATATCACAATGTTTGTTTTCTACATTACTTCTTCTACAGCTTTAACAACATTTTCAACTGTGAATCCAAAGTGTTTAAATAACTCTGGTGCCGGTGCTGATTCACCAAATGTATCAATACCAATAACCTTACCATTAAGACCTGCATATTTATACCAACCACCAGTAACAGCTGCTTCAACAACAACTCGGCTAGTAACCGCAGCAGGAAGAACAGATTCACGGTAAACATCATCTTGAGCATCAAAAACATTAGTACACGGCATCGATACCACGCGAATTTTCTTTGATGATAATTTTTCAGCTGCATCCATTGCTAGTCCAACTTCAGAACCGGTTGCAATGATAATCGCATCTGGTGTGCCGTCACAATCTTTCAATATGTAACCACCTTTAAAAACGTTAGCGATTTGAGCTGCTGAACGATTTTGGAAAGCAAGGCCTTGACGTGAGAAAATTAAAGTCGACGGACCTTCTTTTCGTTCGATAGCGGCTTTCCAGCAAATGGCACTTTCTACTGTGTCACAAGGCCGCCATACATTCATGTTTGGAATCATTCGCAATGTTGGGATTTGTTCTACGGCTTGATGCGTAGGACCATCTTCACCCAAACCAATAGAGTCATGAGAGAAAACAAAAATACTACGAATTTTCATTAAGGCTGACATACGCAATGCATTACGAGCATATTCAGAGAACATTAAAAAGGTTGCTCCAAATGGTATTAAACCACCGTGTAAAGCAATACCATTCATAATGGCTGACATACCAAATTCACGAACACCGTAATTGATATAGTTACTATCGGGTGTATTGGCGCGCATTGGCTTATGACCTGACCATTCAGTCAAATTAGAACAACCAAGATCAGCCGAACCACCGAAAATTTCTGGTAATAAAGCAGCATAACCTTCAATAGATGCTAATGAAGCTTGACGTGTTGCTTTTGTTTCTGCCTTTGAATTTGTGTCAGCCACAAACTTATCAGATTCAGCAGCCCAGTTTGCAGGAAGATCACCCGCCATGCGGCGTTCAAACTCAGCAGCTAATGCTGGATTTGCTTTTTTATAGGCCGCAAATTTATTATTCCAAGTAGATTCTGCAGCAGCGCCTTTATCTTTTGCACTCCATCCAGCATAAACGTCGTCAGGCACTACAAACGCATCATGTGACCAACCTAATTCTTTACGCGTTAATGCGATTTCATCATCACCTAACGGTGCACCGTGACATCCATGAGTACCTTGTTTGTTTGGTGAACCAAAACCAATTGTGGTTTTACAACAAACCATTGTAGGTTTATCTGTCACTGCTTTAGCAGCTTCAACCGCTTTTGCAATTGCTGCTGAATCATGACCATCAACATTGGCAATAACATGCCAACCATAAGCTTCAAATCGTTTTGGGGTATCGTCTGTAAACCAACCATCAACATGACCGTCAATAGAAATACCGTTGTCATCCCAGAATGCAATTAATTTACCTAAAGCCAACGTACCGGCTAATGAACATGCTTCGTGTGAGATACCTTCCATTAAACAGCCATCACCTAAAAACACATAAGTATTGTGATCCACAATATCCATGCCGTCTTTATTAAATTCGGCTGCCATGGCGCGCTCAGCAATAGCCATACCAACCGCATTGGTAATACCTTGACCTAATGGACCCGTCGTTGTTTCAACGCCAGGCGCATATCCGTACTCTGGATGGCCGGGTGTTTTTGAATGTAATTGACGGAAATTTTTAAGATCGTCAATCGATAGATCATAACCAGTCAAATGTAATAAAGAATAAATTAGCATCGAGCCATGACCATTTGATAAAACAAAACGATCACGATCAGCCCAGCTGGGATTAGCTGGATTGTGTTGCATATGATCATTCCACAATACTTCAGCGATATCAGCCATGCCCATTGGTGCTCCAGGGTGGCCAGAATTAGCTTTTTGTACTGCGTCCATACTTAAAGCGCGAATTGCATTTGCGAGTTCTCTGCGATCTGTCATCAGAATCTCCTAAAGATAAAGTTATATAAAGTTACGAAATCATTATTACGGAATCCTGGCTGACACCGATGTTTACATCGGTGTCAGCCAACCTCCTCCACCCCCTCACCAATGCCGTACACGGGCCGTAAAGGGATTAAAATTGTTGCATAACCATATTCCTTGGTGGTTAATTAGCGGCTAATTATAGCAGCTTAAAATTCGACCTAATCCGTGTCATTACTGCGCTTATTGACGCACAAACCTTCCGGTTTATACCCCACGTTAATTCTCTAACGTGAAGAGCCGGCAATTTTCCTATGTTTAGGGGGAACGAGCAACAGAAAGATGTTTATTAGTGCATAAACTTTTTTAAAAGATTGTAAAAAATAAAAAATCACTATAAATATCAATAGTTTAATAAAAATCATTAATTTACATAAATTTACTCAGAAATCCACTTTATCGAGCATCCCATGCTCGGAACCTGATTTTCAGGGCCTTTTCCTGTTTTTGCGACCATCGACATCGCCTCAAATAAATCTCGTTTAACATCTTCAGCAGCTGTTTCCTTACGACTTTCATCCAATCTGCCACGATATTGAAGCTCCAATTTGGCGTTATAACCAAAAAAATCTGGCGTACACACGGCTCCAAAAGCTTTAGCAACGTGCTGGTCTTCATCCACTAGGTACGGAAACGAAAAATCAAAGTCAGTTGAAATCTTTCGCATGTTTTCAAATGAGTCTTCCTTATATTGATTCATGTCATTCGACATTATCGCCACCGAGTGCACCCCGTGTTGCCGTAATGCCAGAGTATCTCGAGTGATCCGATTTAAGATAGCTTTAACATAGGGACAATGATTGCATATAAACATAATTAACAAACCATTCACTCCAGCGCATTGTTGTAAAGTCCAGTTGTTCCCATCAACCCCCGGTAAGGAAAATTCGTGTGCCGCAAGTCCAAAATCACATACGGGTGTTTCTAAACTAACCATCATTCTCTCCACTGTAGTTGCAACAAAATAGCGCTAATTGTAATGCTTATATAGATAAATCAAGATATATTCGCTACAATCGGTGTTATCAATTTTACCATCATTTTAATTATACAGGACATAGTACCGACCATGGCCGAACAATATTTATTCACTTCAGAGTCCGTTTCCGAAGGACACCCCGATAAAGTTGCAGATCAAATTTCTGATGCTGTGCTTGATGCCATTTTTCAACAAGACAACAAAGCGCGTGTCGCCTGTGAAACCATGGTGAATACCGGCATGGTTGTTATATCCGGTGAAATCACTACCGAAGCTTACGTTGATATTACTAAAATCGTTCGCCAAACAGTTAACGACATTGGTTATAACTCTTCTGAAATGGGCTTCGATGCTGAGTCCTGCGCTGTTATTACTTCGATTGATCAACAATCGGCCGATATTGCAATGGGCGTTGATGATTCCGATGATCACGAACAAGGTGCCGGCGACCAAGGTTTAATGTTTGGTTACGCCAGTAGCGAAACCGAAGTATTAATGCCTGCTCCAATTACTTATGCCCATCAATTAGTTAAACAACAAGCAACTGTTCGAAAAAATGGCACACTGCCGTGGTTACGGCCCGATGCAAAAAGTCAGGTTACCTTTAAATATGATGGCAACAAACCCATCGGTATCGATGCTGTTGTACTATCAACACAACACGATCCTGATATTAGTACTGAAGCGTTACGCGAAGCAATAATGGAAGAAGTGATTAAACCCGTGTTACCTGCGGAATGGATTGATAAAAACACAAAGTACTTTATTAACCCAACCGGCCGATTTGTCATTGGTGGACCAGTTGGTGATTGTGGTTTAACCGGACGCAAAATTATTGTTGATACCTACGGTGG
>CAYQUC010000047.1:0-25121 GCA_964420605.1 uncultured Thioalkalispiraceae bacterium
AACATTATTTTATCTATGGTTAAAAAAATTTAAACTTCATATAAAGCCTAACTTAGTTCAGTTTTATATTAATGAATATACATAATAATTTATTTTTTTAATGTTTTTCATCATCACAAGAATAGTAAGTAATAATAATGTAATTTTTTTTGTATCTAACAATTTTCAGTATTAACATTAAAAAAATTGTTTATTTTAATTAACGTAATTTAAAAAAATTCGAATGAGTTTTATAAGCGCCTCATTTAAAGAATTACTATTCTATGTTTAATTGTATTTTCTTACAAAAATAATATATATTTCAAATTTAGCAATAAAAATAATCATGAAAAAAGACAATACACCATTACCATAATAATACTGTGATATTAAGTAGGCCTTTTTAGAACTCCAACAAAGCCTAAAACTAAAACCATCATTGGTATTTTTAAACCACGAAATGTTTCTTTAAAGTGAGTCGGCATATTTTATCCCTGCAACTTCATTGAATCTTTTATTTCGTAAATTATTAATCACCAACATAAATAACGTCGATGGTATCCACTAAACCGCTGTGAATAAACTTAACTTAATCTGAATAAATTTATCTTAAACGCACGATTTTAAATGCAAAATAACTTGCTTAAAGTGTCATTACTATCTAATTATATTTCTATTATCATTAACTTCAATTAGCTAACATTGTCCGACCAGCTTTCCCCCACATCATATTTTAAAAATCAATTCAACAACTCTAAAAAATGATTTCTTACATCTTCTTGACATGCAACAACGATAATAATGATATGCATAATACTCGCAACAAAAAACATTGATGAACCGACCAATTCAATCATAAAAAATTCCGGCCAAGGGATTGAAATATGTATCAAAAATGCTGCTAACGCATCCCATATAGCTAGTGCATTCCACACAATAATAGCAACCCACACCCATAAGCCTGTTTTCTTTACTATAAGAAATGCTATCCATATCGCCGTCACGCCAATAATGGCATCACCAACTAAAGGCATTAACCAAGCTGCCGGCGGATCGCCCGGCATAACGCCACCAACGCGGTGTATAAAAGCGAGCGTCATTGCACGCCCTGATAACATCAAAGTCAAAACCAACATTAATTTTATATACATATAAGTCACTCCGGTTCAAGATAAATTTGTAAGTCATTGAAAATATTGTTCAAAACAACAACTTGCTAAATGCAAGTACTTATATTATAGAGCACTACTTGTATAATGCAAGTGGATATTATGGTAGACTAGAATTATGCAGAAATTAAATAACCAGACTAGCGGTATATGTCCTGTTAACTATGCGCTTGATATTTTCGGCGATAAGTGGAGCCTTCTTATCCTTAGGGACATTGTATTTAAAAATAAGAAATATTACGGCGAGTTCTTGATGTCACCAGAAAAGATATCAACAAACATTTTAGCGAACCGATTACTTAAAATGGAATCTGAAGGACTTCTATCAAAAACTCAAGATACACAAAATTTATCCAAATTTGTATATCAGCTCACTTCAAAAGGAAAAGACCTAATCCCAGTACTACTGGATTTAATTGAATGGGGGGCAAAATATGATCCTCAGGAAAACGTATCAAGTGACATAATCAAAGGTGCACCTCAAAATCTATTAACTCGTTTACACCAAGAAAGAGAACAATTGATAGATGAAATAACACAAAATATAAATCAAGATCTCAAGCTTGATTGAAAATAGGGTCATGACTCCTAAGATTAAATACTTAATACAATAAAACTTCTGAATTCAAGTTATAAGGGCATACCCCTTAACTTTCTCCCAACATAAAGTGAGCAAATCTTGACTTACTAACAGTGCATTTGAAAAGCATACTTATAAAATGAGTTCCAACTTAGCATCCCGCTACTCCCCTTACCCTAACAACATTACTTTTTATAACGATGCCGAGTGGTATTCTTTTTAAGTAAATCAGTAGTAACAGATTAAATTACTTATATAACCAAGATTCTCATCCATCAAAGAATTCAATAGAATATTTTTTATTCAATATATTATTTATCAGTTTCGGGAACGTCGATGCTATCCAGCCAATAGCTCGTGATGATTGTCCACATTGCATTAAACTATATAATGTCTTTTTCAAAATAAAATTTAAGAAGGATTTAGCTTTTCCTCAATACCGATTAATGACCAGCAACTTAGTACTGGTAATTTATTAGTTTTTCTATTCCGAATTCAAGTATTAAAATTAGCGCTGGTTATTTAACTAAATCACTACGCCCCATTTATTGCTTTAACTTCTAATTCTGAAAACATTCTTACAGCTAAGAAATTAACGAGCCTGCCCCTGAGCGATCCCCACGAATTATCAAGACTTAGCCACGTTTAATGCTAAGTCGAACATTATTTCTAATGCTTTACTAATCTCTTTATCATCTAGAATAAATCTTTTATCATTGGCAACACGCAAGCCAATAAAGTTAACAGACAAAACGTTTTTGTGTTTAACCGTATTGGCTTGATATTGCCAATGTTGATTTGTCATTTTAGCAGCTACACCAAGAATCCATAAAAAAAATAAAGCTAACATCACTATCATTAATAAAATGTGTAAACGTTTTGTTTTATAGGTTCCGTGTAATTCAAATCCTAAACCAAAACGTGCATTTTTTACATCTCGAAAAGTTTCTGCAATTTTCATTCTAGTAGAATAAATGTTTTTTACCTTTTTAGCCAATTTAGAGTACGATTTAATCGATGTTGCTAACAACCAAGGTTCTTTTCCACTTGATGCATTTTTCAAACTATGACTTGATTTTGTTTTATCTCCAAACTTTGTTTTCTTTATTCTACCCTTTGACTTTCCTTTGTAATAACCAATTCACATTCAAGTGGCGTTGCTTTTGTTAAGAATACATGCCCTAGATATTTTGGCGTGGACGTTGCTTGACTATAGTATGTTTTACAATCTTTCCAAGTATCATACACGCTAGCAGTACAGTCTTTAATCATATTCTTATTTCGTATTCGACCAACCCAATCCCAACCAAGAGCTTCAACTTCTCTAAACCAAGTCGTACGAAATCCAGCATCAGTAACTAAAATAGGGGTACAATTTTTTTCGATCATCTCATTTAAATTTTCTAAAAAAGAACGGTGTGTTTTCAGTTTTTATTTTGTATCAAGCGTATGTACTTCTTCATACAAGATTATTGAACGACCTTCTAATGCTAAACTTGCGCATAATAAAAAATGACCTTTCTTTTCATCGCAATTTGAGTCATTGCATGTTAAACATTTTTATGCTCTGCATAGAGATGAATGTTTGATAGCAATCTATCTGTACGCTTTATACAATGCTTTTCTTATGCTTCACTCTCTATCGCGCGACCTAATCCTGTTACTGTACTTCTCTTTTCACTTATTGCTGCCACTATACTGGCTTTTAATGATTTAAGTCTGACTTGGTGCATCCAGTTTAATGCATCGTCCATTATATTATGACATACTCGAGTTGCGTGCATGGTGAGATCCTTTTGTTGGCTTAGTCACCTCTAATTGATCACATATCACCATGCATGTCTATTTATTTTTTATAACTCCTTGTTTTTGATTACGTTTTCGTGGGGATACCTCAGAGTCTGCCCCCTTGAAATGAAATGCGATTTTCTCAAATAGTTTATTCTTCAAACATTGAAAGAAACTCAGTAAAATTTTTTGCTACAAAATGAAGTGCATCCTCATCACCATCACCAAAGTAATCCCAATCAAGAAATATAATTGATGGATTGTTTTTTGAGTCACGGAAATCTAAACAGAAAAGACTCGCTCCGCCAGCTTTAGCAAATGGAATAATTAGTGGGCTATATTTTTCTCGTGTGATTATTTCGTGTTTTCTTATGATACTTGAAGTGTATTTTTTATTACTTGGATCATTTTCAAAATGCAGTAAGATAGTAAGCATTGAACCACTGCTAATACCACAAGGTACCGGAGTTTTACCTTGATGTTGCGATGCAACATCAAGGTAATCTTCGGGAAATTTTATATTTAATTTAGATTCAATTTCTTCAACCTGAGAAATCGAAGCTATATGATCTTCATCCCATAAATAGTTATTCCAAGTAACATTCATATATTTTACCATTTAAACTATTTTCTCTTTGAGCGATAACCACCGCCCCATATTGCCATACCACCCGTATGCCTGAAAGAACCATGCGGTTCATCATAGACTAATTGCATTCTACCCGTATCTTGATGATGATGCCATGTCATATCTGGTGGTGGTGATTGAACAGAAGGATCTTTTTCAATGTGTTTTATTTGAGCCTTTGTTAATCCCATTTTTTTAACCAAAGACGGGTCTTTCTTTAATGCCTCTCGTAAATTTTCATTCGCAGCCTTAAAATGCTCTCTATCTTTACCTGAGCCTATATGTTTTTTGTCAATAACAGTGTCAAACTTGCAGTCAAGCTTTATAAACCCATCTTTGTCATAAAATGCTTTTTGACCATCGATTTCATGGTATTGCCCATTCTTAGCACCTTCGGGCATTCTAATAGTTTTTGATTCTGCTGCTGTTTTTCCATAAGGAATTACACGACCATCAGCCGTTAATTGAGGCTTCTGAGATTTACCAAATTTATGCTTAAACTTCCCAAAATACGATTTAATCACTTTAAACGCATGACTACCAGCTTTTAAAAAAACCCCTCCCACAGCCGCGCCAACAACTTCAATCGCCACCATATCAAACAATTGTTTTTTAGCTTGATTACGCATAACCAATGGTGCGCCATTAGATTCCAAAGCAAGTTCAATATTGAGCTTAACATTAACAATCGTTTTAGCAGCATCAATTACTAACATCATGCTAGGGTTTACGGCCAATGCAGTATCTAATTTGGATATACTTTTACCAATAGAATTTTCAGCAAAGAAAATAGTTAAAGTATTATTCATGGCTTCGTGAAACTCACTTGTTGCATCAATAAAACCGGCTGTTTTCTTAGCTTCTAGTTTATCTATCAGCGCTGTCTTGGTCTCATCGCTTAAATGCCCCCCAAAAATAGCCGTCACATTCTTATCAATAAATGCTTTATCACCACTACCGGAATAAAATATATTAAAATCACCAGTAACATTGCTTGCAAAAGATTTTACTTTATTCGTTACTTTTGAACCTGTAGCAGTTTCACTAAAATCATCTTTTTTATCAACCAGTCCAGATTTTATCGCTAAATTATGAACTAAGATTGCCTCTGGACTTTTATTATATTCACTCCACTGAAACGTATTGAGTAGTTCAATATCCTCAGCGGTGTAAGCGATGATAGTCGGTTTTAAAATAACACTAAATGATACGCTGTGACTATAACCACCCGATACTGTTGCGGTTAGTTTATAGTCTCCGGCTCTTACTGGTAATGTTCCATCCCATTTATCCCACGCAGTTGATTTGGATTCACTACCAACGTCACTGCCAGTCCAAGACAATTCGATGTTTTTAGCGTTTGATGAACTTCCTTCAATGACGATACCTCGTAAACCACGAGTGATAACTGTTGTTTTTTTGGGGGTGGTTATTAAAACACTTGGAATTTCATCTTGATCAAATCCTGCGACATATGGGTGATAGAGTTCTAATGGTTTTTCACCACGATTATAGGCTGCCATTGCCGCACTTTTATTCGCCAAAACAATAGTTAATTTTTCAACATCGGATAATCCTGACATGGGAGCAGAAACAACATTATTACTACCGCCAGAACCACTACTTCTTGGAACTATAAATCCCCTTATTCCGTTTAATGATATGGGATTTCGATCTAGTCCGTATTTACCTTTTTTGAATTGCCGAACACAAATTATGTTTTCTGCACGTAGATCAGTGCATGAAATTTCTGAGAGTGTTAATTCATGGCAATCACAAAGAGAACCGTACACTCGTAAAATATCGACAATGGAAGTATCAAGTGTATTGGAATTAACTGGCTTTCTCTGAATTTTTTCATCATCTGAATTATCAAAGTCGCTCATGCTTTGGACTCTGCTGTTTCATTTTTGGATGATGTTTTATAGAGAATAACACATAGACAACACGGCACAGGTCGAACGTTTCGACCATGTAATCGTTATTACTATTCCTTTTAGATAAAAAACCCATTTAATTTGCTTTCCTGCAAATAAATTTTTATTTTAGTAGAATCATTCTACACCCTTAAAAGTATAAATATATTTCGTAGCATTCTTAAAAATTTTTACTCACCAACTTTAAAGCTGGTGATCCGGCATACTGTAAATAATACTCTTCTTATTCTAACCGAATGGCGAATAAATCGGATTTAGTTGCTTGTGTATTTGGCACAAATGATTCCCATACAATGGTGGTTTTACCATCCAAGCTGGTTGTAATATCAATATTTTGAACGTTCGTTGCTGTAATACTGTGAGTTATCGTTTGCCACCCTATGCCGAGCTTATAACGTTTAATGTAAATATTCGAATTTGCTTCCCACACAACGGTTATAATATCACGAGCGCCTTTATAGAATTTAAAGAAAGTTGCACTTACTGACTCTAGTGCTTCTGTCGTTGACCATCCTGCTACTAGTGGATCGTATTCAGCATAATTAATCCCATTAACATCAATTGAAACAACGAGTTTCTGACCAGAGGGAAAAGCAGCTACACCTTCTTCTTTACCGTTAAAACCACCACTAACAATAGAACTGTTAATACTACTACTAACAATATGAGGTAAACTCGGCACTGAATCTTGATTAGGATTAAAAATTGATGTCCTGTTGCTATTATTAGCACCCCAGCCAAAAACAAAATTATCTCCTGAACTATCTGATATTAATCCTCCTCCATAAGTAGGTTTATCGAGTTGAAATAATTTAGTCGGGCTTGATGGGAGTAGCTGCGCTACCATGGCTCTTCTCTCAAAGGTATTATAAGGTAAATTACGAGTTTCACTATAAAGCACAATAATATTGTCTGCACTATCTGAATTTATTGAAGCCTCTGTTTCCCTTAAATTATCTCCAATCGATGGTACTGTACTGCTTATTCGTCGTTTACGATTCCATATAGTTTTAAATGTGCCATCATTGGATTTTAATTGCCGCATATTAAGAAAATGATCATTCGTTGTTAATGTCGTATCCACTTCAGACCAAGCTACAGTGACAGTACCATCACCTGAACGGTGTACCGATGCTACATTAGGATAAAGATTATCTATTGATTGTGTTTCGGAACCTTGATGAATCATTTCCGGTGCTACCCAAGTTTCGGTTCCGTTTGCAACTTCTGACCATTTAGAAACAATGATAGAAGAGTGATCGCTTGGTAAAATATTATCAATATTTCGCCAAACAAGCATGTGGTTATCATTGCTATCAGTGACTAGAGCAGATATTTCTCTCGCGGAATGTCCAATAGTATCAAACGTAGCAGTTACAATATTAGATGTGATATCCGTTGGATTTGGATCCCAAGCCCCACCAGTTGCACTAGGTCGATAGATTCTACTCATTATTAATTTTTTTGTTGCTGCTGCATTATTTTTAAGCCAAACAGCATGAACTGAACCATCTTTTTTCGTTGTTAAATGGACAGCAGCTTTAATATAAAAACTATGCACAGCTAAACCCACACCGAATGGAATAGCCGTGCTACCTAACTTACCATCACCAGTATAAAAAGTACTCAACACTATTTCAGTATCGTTTCCATTAGGGGCTAAAGAATTACCTGCCGCATCTAAAATCGTAGCAAGATTTTTTAATGTAACCGTGTAAGTATCTAGTAAATTTAATGGTGAAGTGGGTGTAAAAACAACAGTATCAAGTGAGTTATTACTAAATACCCCTTCGACTGGATGGCCTAGTTCATTGGTAACACTAAAATTAGATATTCCATTGATTATTAAACCAATTGAATTGAAATTCATTTTTTCTGGAGTGCCATTACTATTTATAAACGTCACACTTATCACGGAATCGTGCGCAACATTTTTTGTACCGCCCACAGGGGTTGCACTTTTGATAATTGGTGAAAACGTATCTTTCGGAGCCGCCTCGGTAGTAAATGTAAATACTTTTT
Source organism: uncultured Thioalkalispiraceae bacterium (assembly GCA_964420605.1). GTDB lineage: Bacteria > Pseudomonadota > Gammaproteobacteria > UBA6429 > Thiohalophilaceae > CAYQUC01. The sequence continues at coordinate 8,104 of CAYQUC010000047.1, forward strand.
CTATATCAAGTGGATTGTGAGCTGGACTGTTATCTTGAATACCTGTTTTTATGGTTACTATATAGTCTGTATTTTCTTCTATCGTATTTTCTGGTGACGCATTTAGTGCAGCACTCCACCTAACTTTATTGGGTTCGTTAACTTTATCGACAATAACGAATGTTCCTCCCGTTACTGCATTCCCCGTTATTAGGTTTTTAATAATAACAGTGAAATCATTAAACGAGCTTTCAAACATGTCTTCATCAAATATCAGATAGATACTTAAACCAGCAGTAACACCGAGATTAGGCGTACCATCACATTTTGGAATACACGTTAACAGTTTAGGTGGTACATTATCCTCTGTTGTAAACGTCCAATTTTGTTCAACTAGAAAATTATTAGCGGTATCTTTAATCGTGTTTTGTAACGTAACAGTATAGTCTGTATCCCCCTGTAAGCTTGTTCCACTAGCTGGGCGAAACGTTGCTGTTCTTAAACTTGGTTCATAGTTAATAGTGCCACCATTATTTGGTTCAACAATAAACCCATTTTCTACCGATTGCTTGTCCATTGCTTCGCTAAACGTAACCGATATTTGTTCTGATACTAAAACAGTTTGACCAACAGGAGGTGTTTCGGGAAGTGCCTTTATAACGGTTGGTAGCGTTTCATCAGAATTTGGTAAACTATTGTTGTCACTGCTACATGACAGTAAAAACAATGAAACCAAAAGTAAACTAAAATTAATTGTTAAAAATCCCTTCACTGGATGCTCCCTCTGATTCTGAAAATATGTTATTTAAGTATTTAAAAAATAAGTCTACCGGATATCTACATAATAGGGAATGCAATTCGCGACAAACAAAAAAACAGCCTTTAATAAACTAAGCAATATTCATGAAAGACAAATAAGGCTCTTCAGAAAAAAGAATGGGGGATAATTAACCGTTTAATAAAATTAAAATCGATTAAAAACAGCAACCTCGTCCATCAAATAATTTAAAATATTTTGTACCAGCTTCGAGACATCGATGGTATTCAGTAAATTGAACTTAACTTAGTCTGAATTAATTATTCTTAAACACATCATTTTAGATGCAAAATAACCTGTTTAAGGTGCTATTATCGTCTTATTTTACTTCTTTTATGTTTAACTTAAATTACTTAGCTTGGTCCACCCCCCATCTGCGCCAAAAAACATTAGTCTAAATTAAGCCTCTGTTCAAAATCATCTTCGGTGGGCCGCTCCAAAGGATCACCCTGCCATTGACCAAACAACTTAAAATAATCCGTAGGCCATTGGTTCGACACTTCTTTTTTAATTAATAACGCTAGATATTTCGACACGCTAAGGTGTGATTGTTTTGCTTTTGCCTGAAATTTTTTTGCTAAATCATCAGGCACATAACAATGAATCTGTGGCATAGTATTTCTCCAAATATATGTGCTATATATGTATTTTGGCAAAACAAATCAGGGAGTACAAAAGTATTCATCCAAATCACTTTATGACTTAATTGAAACTATGTATCTTATTGAATAATATAGCTAAATTAAAGAAAGAAGAAAGTGGGTAAATTTTGACTTAACATATTTTTTACCGGGGTTCGGGTGCATCGATGCTATCCAGTGAATAGCGATAAATTACACTTAACTTAGCCTAAATTACTCTTTCTTAAACACGCTATTTTAGGTATAAAATCACCTGTTTAAGATAGAATTATTGCCTAATTTCACTTCATTTTTAATTAAAATCAATTACTTAGTTTGGTCCGACCCGCTTGGCATAACTATTTTGCGAAATTAATATATCAGTAAGATCAAACTGTACCGTTTTAGGATCATTACCTTTTAACTTAATGGTCTTGATTGCAACATCAAAATTATTTGCGGGGTTGCTTACATTGGTAACAATGATATTGACAACACCATTATTGAATAAGGATTTTTCTAAAATTGCTTCTGAAAACTCAATTGAAATTGTTGGTCTTGCTGTTGCCGTGACAACGTTATTAAGCGGTGTTGTTTTTACAATTGTGGGATTTTTTGTTGTTTCAAATTTCCATACATAAGATAAATTTAGTTGATTATTGTTAGTGTCTTTAATATTTTTCACTAACACTTCATAGCGTGTCGCCTTATCTAAAAAACTATCGATAGTAAATTTTGCAGTTCGAGTATCCAAGTTGTCGTAGTCCACCGAGCCTTGGATGGGTGGATCAATACGAGTATCATTATTTCCAAGTTTATAAAGCACAATATTTGATGCATCGGGTTTAAGGATATCCTCGTTAAATGTAACCACGATGTGATCAGCAACAGAAACATCGAACATCAATCTATCGCTTGAACCCGGAAAGGTTTTAGTTATAACAGGGGCTTGTTTATCCTCTGGAATACTTGCCGGTAAATCGGTGCTGCCACCACCACATGAAGTTAACAGAAAAGTAGTCGTTACAATGCTGATGGCCGAAATTTTTTTTAGATTAATAAGCACGTTATTACCCCAAGTTATAGTTAGTAATATTAAATTATATCGTTAACGGATATCCGATTAGGTGTGCATAACGAGGGACATCCATGTTGCTAAATGCTGAACTTTGATTATTCGCTATTGTTACAGATTGATACAATAATTAAGGCAAATTAATGTAGTAAATATGATTAATTGTTAATAGCTAGAGCAATGTTAGCAGTTAAATGAGGCTATCATATCGGGGCACTAAATCCTAAAGTAGATTATTTTTGTTTTTTTTCATTAAAAATTTTTAGTCCAACCCCACCCAATGCAAGCGAAAAGTACTATGAGTTTAAAGCATTAAATTAATTTACATGCCTTGAGTTCGTTCAAAAAGTGCACTTCTTATGTATTTAGAGTTGTTTGCTACAACCGGCCACTCGATTTAATATCCATATAATAATTCACCATGGTGACGGGTAATTTTTCGGGAACAACATCAAGATGTAGTACACCTTCATGATCCAAGCGTTGGTGGGTTTGGCGGCGGTGTTTGGCGTATTGTTGGGCGGCGGCGTGATCGATGGCGCTGTCAAAATCATCGACGGGTTTTAGTAACATGTCGTCGATTGCGGTTTCTTTTAAACTGGCTAGTAATACTAAGTGGCGTTTTTGCATTATTTTTATTGCGGGCATTAAATCTTCGGTGTCTTCATCGCGTAGGTTTGTGATTAATACTATTAAAGCGCGGCGACGTTGGTGTACCATTAATTTACTCGCGGCTTCGGTGTAGTCTGGCGAGTAACTGCCGGGTTGTAAGTCATAGACTGTATTTAAAATGTGATTAATACTGGATATTGATTTTCGGGGTGCCATCCAGCGTTGTTCGCCGCTGAAGGTCATTAAGCCAACGGCATCGCCTTGTCTTAAGGCAACATGGGATAATAATAAAATTGCGTTTAGAGTGTGATCGAAATGGCTTAGTTTACCGTCTTCGGCTAGCATTCTACGGCCGCAGTCGACTAAAAATATTATTTGTTGATCGCGTTCTTCTTGGTAGTCGCGCGAAATTAATTTGCTTAAACGTGATGTTGCTTTCCAATCGACTTGGCGTATTGAATCGCCTTCGCGGTATTCGCGGAGTTGGTGAAAATCTTGTCCTTCACCACGACGACGTTTTTTAACGATGCCAATTTGCGATAAACGTTGATCCATGGCAAGTAAGGTGTACTTCATGACTGCTGCAAAATTAGGATAAACCCGTACAGACGACTGTCTCCCTATATATTGATTGCGTTTCCAGAAACCCATTAGTGAATGAATTCGGATCTGTGTTTGCTTAAAAGTAAAATCACCGCGCTTTAACGGTTTAATTCGATAACTTACTTCGCGCCAGCCATTGGCGGGTAAAATGAATGACATTGGAAGGCCTTCAAAATCGGCATTTTCAGGGTAATGATCATAGACATCGATTTCGCGATCTTGTGTTGCCGGATTGTGAAAGCGTAACGTCACGGAAATCCAACTGCCAAGTGATAAGGTGTTCATAACATCACGACTAACAGTGATTTTTTTGCGTTGTTTTAGACTACTAAAATCGACCAATAAAATAACTGCTAGCAAGCCAATCAGAAATTGCCACCAGACGAGTGCACTAACAAAGTAACTCGCAGCAAGTGCCAGTACCAGACAGATAACACCTAAATACACTAATCGCGTTGTTGGGATCATAACGGCTGTTACAACCTTGGTGCGTCAACTGCATCGAGTAAGGCCAGCAATATACTGTCGGCACTTTGTCCTTCAATTTCCATTTCAGGTGACAAAATAATTCGGTGGCGAAGTGCAGCAATGGTTATATTTTTTATATCATCGGGTGTGACAAAATCATTACCATTTAATAATGCGGCTGCGCGTGCGGCGCGTACTAACGATAAACCACCTCGTGGTCCGGCACCAACCATGATACCAGGCCAATTTCGGGTCTGTCTGACAATACTCACGGCATAGTCTGATACTCGTTCATCGATTTGCATCGTGGCGACAATTTTCTGAATGTTAATAATGACTTGGCTATTAACCACCGCTTTGACGGCATCAACATCAATTGAGTCACCTATTTTTCCTGCTGTTATTTTTCGCACCAAATTTTTTTCATCTTGGTCGCTGGGGTAGTCGATTAATACTTTTAATAAAAATCGATCTAACTGTGCTTCTGGTAACGGATAGGTGCCTTCTTGTTCCAGTGGATTTTGAGTTGCGAGGGTCATAAAAGGCAGGTCGAATGCCATCGCTTTGCCTTCAATCGTGACTTGTTGCTCTTGCATCACTTCTAATAATGCAGCCTGTGTTTTTGCTGGGGCACGATTTATTTCATCGGCTAATAATAAATTAGTAAACACTGGGCCACGGCGAATTCGAAAACTCTCGGATTTCATGTCATACATCGCATGACCGGTAATATCACTCGGCATTAAATCCGGGGTAAACTGAATTCGAGAAAAGCTGCCATTAAATGTTTGTGCTAGTGCGCGTACTAATAATGTTTTACCGAGTCCAGGAACCCCTTCGATGAGTACATGTCCACCGGCAAATAATGCGATCAAAACCTGATCAATTACGTCACTTTGCCCTATTACGGCTTTGCTTACTTCGGCTCGTAAACTTTGCGCTATTTCACATGCTTTGGCAATACTGAGTGCTGCTGAATTATCCATTGGAGTTTCCGTTGAGTCATTCATATTAATTTCCTTAACCGTTCGAGTATTTGAATTATGATATAAAATTCTTGTTCTTTTTTTGCGTATGTTGATTTAAATGCAAGCTCAACATTTTCTAAGCTGATTCCAGTTTGTTTTGATAAGCGAGTATACAATTCCATCTCTGTTAATGCGTTCCAATTTGGATGACGTTGCGTTATTTTCTCGTGTAATGCATTTCTGGTTTCATGGATTAAATCTTCACTGAATTTATTCTTCCACAAAAATTGTCCGCTGGCACGAATATGCTCAATTAAATTACGACGATAGCTTGAAACTATAGGGTATTGTGCGCCAAAACGGGGTAAGACTGACCATATCCAAATGGCTATTATAAAGAACAATGCCAAAAATGGTGCCCATAAATGCTTGGCGAGCCATACATACAGTGGTGGCGAATCACCTCTGTACACTATCCAAACTTTACCGCTGTTATTACTAAAGTGAACTAAATACCAAAAGAAAGCGGCGTGGTCATTTTTTTGTAATTGTGTATTAGTTAAAAATTGATAATCACTTAATACTGTCACTAAACCCTTACCCTTGACGTATTCTATTAAGTGCGCGCCATTTTCACCATTAACAACCCAATTTGCTTTATCGTCATTTCCGGTTGTTAACCAAATGGACGGATTAAAGGCGACCATGCTTTTTTCACGTTCACTTGTGATTGTTATCGCTATTGGTTTGAAGTCAAAATTGGTGCTGACTTCGCAATTTTTTTCATCGCTTGCAGGGTCATTACTGGCTATATCACTATCGGTAGTTTTATCATCTGTATTCGTATCGTGTTGTTGATCTTTACTGCAATTAAACTCTGTTGTTATGTCCAGATCGTCATCGTCATTATTTTTTCTATTGACTGAAATTTTTAGTTTCTTAAGAAATGGATCTTGTAAGTCACTATTTTTATCCAACTTTGGCCATGCCACAATAATTAAATGCCCTCCCGACTCAACCCAGCCCATCATTTTATCACGTAGTTCTGCTCCGATATCATAACGTCGTGTGGTTAATAATATAATATCTTTTCGCTCGGGCATTTGTTTTAATTTGAGCATACTAACAAGGCTTTCTGATTCTATCCCTGATTCTTCTAAAAAGCGTTGTGCGACTAATAATGGGTTAAAAACGGCCTCACCTTTTAAACCGATGTCGCGTTCCGAATCGCGTTGTTCAAATAATGTAAAAAATAGCGCTACTAAAATACCACTAAGCAGCAGTACCAAAAAAACCAACGTGATTGATAATTTTTTATTCATTTATGAAACAACATCGTGTTGAAAAATACCTGGCCAAGACTCACATATTTTTTTTACTGCTAACAATTCCGGCAATTGATGGGCATAGGCGGCGCGTTGCCACATTAACGTTAACACTTCAAAATAATTGATTAATGCTTGGTTCTCTTTAATATGACTATTTTTTAAGATTCGAATACAATCACCTTCAGTAGCACTATAGGGTAACTTAACGCCATTTTGATTCACCAATTTTGACAATGAACCACGATATAACAAGCTCAATGCAGCAATAAATTGTTCACCCTGCCATAATAACCAAGCTTGAGTGCCAACATCATCGGGTAAGGACTCTGGTGCAAGATCTAAACCAAAGATAGATTCTAATTTTTCTTCGGTTTTGTTCTTTTTAAAAAATGAAAAATTGCTTTCAGGCAGGTATTTAATCAACTTAAATCCGAGATAGACCAACAATACAAAAACGGCAATCCCCAATAATACGTATAAAATATTTCCAATAATCGCGCTTAATAAGGCACTCAAAAATTCAAATGCCGACGAGTCTTTATCTTTTTTGTCGTCTTTATCTTTTTTATTAAAAAAATCTTTAAGCGCGCCGTCTTTTAACTGCCAACTTTTAGTTTTAACTTTAGTATTAAACTCATCGGTCGCCATTACTTTTTTAATAATATCCGAAGCTTGTGCATTTGATAATTCGGAATAATGAACCTTGGACGTTTCAGCCTGAGCGGGTGTAATGATATTAACATTACTATTACCAATAACTAACACCAGCAACAACACACTTAAAATTTTAGTGGTATTCGATTTTGTTGCTTTAGTGCGGTTGTGTGTAGTTTTAAAACGTTTAACTAGGCTTCTAAATTTCAGTTCAATGTCCCATGCTTCTAGGTGGGTACGTCGATTTAGATATAATGCAAAGCCACCTGCAACGTAGAATGGCTCGATAATACTGAGTGAGATAAATGCAAATAGATTTAAAAGTAAGCCCGGTACTATTGACTCGTCGTTAAACGTAAATAACGAGATTTCTGACAGCGCGACATTACTCGGTAACAACATGAAAAATAATGCGTAACACGCAACCCATAAGATAAATTGAATAAACACACAAAAAAATGTCAGTGCTACCGCGCTGCCATACACTTCTTTTTGTAATATTTTGACACGTTTAGAACGTGCACTGCCTTTTAAACCTTCAAGTTGCCAAATAGGAAGATTAAATGAGCGCGCTAAGTCAAATCGATACCACAGTAATGATTTTATTAAATGCGGTTTAATTATACTTGGTAATACTTTACGTATATCACGCACAGAGGGAATGTCACCAAATACACTATGGCTCACAATATACAATGGAATTCGATCAAAGAGTGGTTTTAACCACCATATAACAACCACTGACCAAACTGGGTGTTGATACAGGAACGTGTAAATAACAATGCACAGTGGCAATACAAAAATTAACCAAGACAATAATATCGGTTTTGACCAGGTTTGAACCATGCGTAACCCTAGGTCGATGGATTCCCATGCACTGCGCGGCCTAACTTCCGTTGTTAGATCTTCAATTTTCATACTTTTTGATGACCACGACCGAGTAATGAAAAATAGGCTATTAGTAATAGCCACATAACACTGCCAACGGTGTATTTAATTTGTGGTGCAAGCGATGCTTTTGACGACCAAAAGGCTTCTACAAATGCTGCAGCCAACAGCATTAAGAATACCCCATACATTAATTGCAAGCTGATTATTCCTGCTTTTTTTAGTGCGATACTACGACTGTAGCGCCCAGGTTTAATAATGGCTAATCCAAGACGCATTCCTGCTACACCCGAAATCACAATTGCAGTTAATTCTAATGCGCTATGACCCGACACAAATGAAAAGAATGTAACGGTGTAGTCTATATAAATTAAATGTCCCGCTACTGCACCAATGTATAGGCCATTAAAAATTAAAAAAAACAAACTGCCAATACCAAGCAAGATGCCCGTTGCAAAAACTTGAAAACTAATTGATATATTATTGAATATATAAAAACCGAACATCGCAAAATCGTCATCCACATCACGGCCTCTACCGATGTGTTCACTCTGAGGGTTATACATAAATTCTACATTGCCAACTTGTTCTGGCGATAAAATACTGTAAATTAATTCTGGATTATTAGTAACAATAAGAACTACGGCTACCAAAGGTACATAAAACAACGCGCTAGATAACCAAAACAGTTTTGCTTCTTGGCGCAATAATACCGGGAAATCGATGAATAAAAATTTTAAAAATTTGGAGCGACGATAATTTGATTTATATAAATATTGGTGGCCTTGTAAAACTAAATGATTTAATTGCGCAACTAGTTTGGGGCTATAATGTCGAGATTGCGATAACGACAAGTGATGACAAATTTGTCGATATCGATGCGGCATGGTTTTTGTTGCTTCGTTAAAAGTAGCTATCGATTTTATTGACGATTTTTTACGCTGTTTGCTGCTTAATTTTTTAATTTCCAGCCACTCACGAAATTCTTGCCATTGTACTTCGTATTTTTTAATAAAATCATCTTGTTTCATCGTCGACCTACTATCCAATTTGCATACTGGATCACTTCAGTTGTTGCAGCATCACCGGTTTTGCCAGTTAAGTCGTTTAAGATTTCGCTTAGTTCATTTTGACGTTGTGGCGATAACATCGATAAACGTTCAGCAAAGCCCATCATAGCGAGTTGTTCATCGGTTTTTAACTGCCAGCGTGGCATGAGTGGACTTTTTTTCGGTATGTCTTCATTTTTTAATTCTTTATCGGTGTAAACCACGAGTGTACCAGCGGTAAAATCTCCAAGCCGTTTAAAGTCGGCATTACTGATGATACTGATAAAGCCAAAACAATAACCAAACGGCAAAAAATCAACATAGCGTAATATATTACGAATTATCGATGCTTGCCATGATACTTCGGTACCATCATCATGCAACACTTTAATACTGAAGGCTTTCTTACCTAAGGTAGCACCATCCAAATAAATTTCACTGAACACTGGATAGAACCAATAAAGTATAAACATAATGATGGTTAACAAAGCTTGTCCGATGGTTCCTAGCAACAGTAGAAATTGTGATAATACCGTGGCAACTCCCAACATGATCAACATGTCGAGCATGGCTGCCAAGCCACGTGCAAAGGGGCCGGCAACACGCAATTGAATTTCAACTCCTTCGGGAGTTTCAATGGCTCGTCTGGTATCTAGCATTTAAACGTTTTAGATTTTAACGACAATGGTGTCGGCAATATTATCATGTAGGCATTTTTTACTTTTTCGAAAAATAAGTAAAGGATCGATTAAACCACCGATAAACACACCAATCATTGGAATTTGAGTGACCAATGTCATTGGTAAATAACGCACAAAAATAATTCGTCCAAATGTTGCTGGGGTAAAATCTGTTCGAACTATTTTTATTTTACAAATCAATTTACCCAGAGTCTGGCCATTACGCTGCAAGGTATATGAATTGATTATCGCATATAAGATAAAGCCGACTCCCCCAAAAAGTAGATTTGTCATTAAATCGGGTTCCTTCATGTGCTCGGGGAAACCATCAAAAACGCCCATGTAAAATTGCATAGGAATAATAAACAGCATCAAAATTATTCCATCAATAAATGCGGCGAATAAACGCATCCATCGACTAGCTAACTCTGTTCCCGTTGCTGCTGGCTTACTGCTACTAATATCAGTAGCAGGTGTTTGGTATGGATTTTGTTCGGTCATTAAATCAATCCTTAATTAATACAACTAATTTTAAAATTTATTGTGTTTGTTCCAATTTCATTTGTTTTGCTTGTTCAACATAACCTTGATAAGCCGGTACCGCGATAGCGGCCAAAATACCAATTACAAATACCAATACAAGCATCACTATAACAACAATTGCAGCTCCACCATTTGGCGGTGTTTTTAAACCGTATTGGTTTGAACCATCAGTGCCGGGTATAAATAAAAATATTAAACTCACTAACGGTATAAAATAAACCAAGCTTAACCAGCCACTCGCATTAAAATCATGCGCTCGCTGTATCGTTAGCATTATTGATAGAACAAAAAATACCAGATATGCAATAAGCATGAGTAAGCCACCAACAATGCCCATACCTGCGCTAGTGCCGCCACCCATTGCCATTACCCCAGACGCGAGCATGACAATGACCATAAAGGCAATCCCCAAACCAAAACTATAAGCTAAATAGCGTATTCGTCCCAGTCGACCACTCACAGCGAAAAATCGTACAGCGCCATATTCTTCTGTACCGGTTTGTTCAACATCACTACTCGGGGCTTGATATTGATTTTGTTCTGACATGGTGATCACTCCTATTTGCGATTAATTGTTATAGTTTTAATGTTATATGATTCAGGTACTCCTGAATCCTTTTGGAGTATTTGACATAAGTTTTTTTAAGGATAATGGATAGCCATAATAATTGTAATATAAATTTCATTATCCACGGCCTATTTCTCCTGATTACTATATTAGTAGATTTTAATATTGCTTATTATATTTCACTCAACTCCGCCATCGGCCAGCGAGCCTTGGTTGAAAATGCCAAGTCGTGTCGCTCTCCTGCCACTAATCGTAAACAACCGGCGTAGGCTATCATTGCACCATTATCCGTGCAAAATAACGGTCGTGGAAAATAAACAGAACCCGACTGCGCCTCCATCATTTGCGTTAACCTGGCGCGTAATCGTTGGTTAGCGCTCACTCCACCGGCAACAACCAGACTATTGAGCTGAGTTTGCTGTAATGCTCTTCGACATTTAATAATCATGGTTTCAACTACCGCCTCTTCAAATGCGCGAGCAATGTCGGCACGGCACTGGTTGTTTGTTGCGCTATCCTGTTCGGGGTTACACTCTTTATTAATGGTATTCATGGCAAATGTTTTTAAACCGCTAAAACTAAACTCCAGACCGGGTCGGTCGGTCATCGGTCGTGGAAATTTAAACCGACCCAACTCACCGTGCTCAGCAAGTTTCGCAAGCTCAGGACCTCCGGGATACGGTAAGCCTAATAATTTTGCGGTTTTATCAAAAGCTTCACCCACAGCATCATCAAGTGATTCACCCAGTACTTGGTATTGGCCGACTCCTTTTACGTGCACCAATTGAGTATGCCCACCCGATACCAATAAGGCTAAAAATGGAAACTCGGGTGCCGGATCTTCGAGCATTGGCGCGAGTAAATGCCCTTCCATGTGGTGTACTGCAAGTGCCGGTATATTTAAACCAAACGCTAAACTGCGACCAACAGCCGCGCCAACTAATAATGCACCTTGTAGACCCGGACCACCGGTATAGGCGACCGCATCCAGATCATGCTTGGTTAAACCGGCTTGTTGCAGTACCAGTTCAATCATCGGGATACACTTGCGAATGTGATCACGCGATGCCAGCTCTGGTACCACCCCGCCATATTCGGCATGAATATCAATCTGGCTATGCAGTGAGTGCGCTAAAAGCCCATTGTCGCTGTCATATAATGCCGCTCCTGTTTCATCACAGGATGTTTCTAAACCTAAAACTATCATGGTGTACTACTGTTATATTTAATTCGTGTTGGTATATCGGCATTACGCTTCTAAGTATAATAGCGACTACAAAAGTATGTAACTTTACCGCTTTACGCGCTATTTATATAGCCAGAACTGTCGTATTCTACAAACGCTAGTGCAGTTAGGCTAGCCACACAGCTGTTGTGACTGGGTAGTTGATTTTGTGGTAACTTTACAAATTATGACAAATAAGCCAAACATTACTCCCCAAAATGGGTATTTTTGCATTTTATTTGAATTATTTAGCAGAAAACCCTAACGATCCTTTGCAATTACCGATACTCAGCAGTAAAATTGCGCGTTCCATTAATTTGAATAATTTGATTCGTTTAACAGTCGAGGACTGACACCAAGATGCCTGATGTACGAGTAAGAGAAAATGAACCTTTTGACGTAGCTTTACGTCGTTTTAAACGTGCCTGCGAAAAAGCCGGTGTTTTATCAGAGTCACGTCGCCGTGAATTCTATGAAAAACCAACAGCAGTTAGAAAACGTAAAATGGCAGCCGCTGTAAAACGTCACCAAAAAAAGGTGAACCGCGAAAGAATCCATCGTAAACGTATGTACTAGTAGAACGCCGTTCTACTTTACCCAAACCACAAGTTATTTTAAGTATCGTGAGTTTAAAACTACAAATTACTGATGATGTAAAGCAGGCAATGCGCGCGAAAGACAAGCAAAAATTGTCTGTCTTACGCCTTATCACTGCTGCCATTAAGCAGATTGAAGTTGATCAGCGAATTGAACTCGATGACCAACATGTCATCACCGTGCTTGAAAAAATGCTCAAACAGCGCAAAGACTCCATCAGTCAGTTTGAAAGTGCCGGACGTGATGACCTAAAAGACATAGAAGTTTTTGAGGTTGGTATCATTCAAACCTACATGCCAGAACAATTAAGCGATGCTGAAATTACTGGCATGATAGAAACCGCTATTGCTGATAGCGGCGCGTCAAGTATGAAAGACATGGGTAAAGTCATGGGCCAACTAAAAACCAAGCTTAGTGGCCGTGCTGACATGGGTAATGTCAGTAAAATCATCAAATCAAAACTCTCTGCTTAGCTTACTACAGCATTTCAGTACTGCATCGAATTAATCGTTTCAGCTACTAAGTTATTCATTTATATCGTTATTAGCGTTATCAAAGTTGTCATTGTATAAAAAATATACTATCTTGGCATCTGTAAAGTTGACGCCCCCCAGCTTCATCATTTTGCACTAAAACTCCTGCACGAATGCTGTCATCAAGACCTTATTTTATTTAAATAAAGTCACTACTCGGCAGCAAGCGGCTGTATAGCAAAGATTCATCTATGTGTTTTACAACACATCATATCAGGCCCGTTCTCTATGAACGTTATCCAGGCTGGGAAACTCAACATCAATTTATTTTTACTGTCTTAACGTGAGAACCAATCACGAATTACATTTAAAAACACGGAGGTTTACTTGTTAAACATAATACGCTCAAGCAATTGAGCCGTGGTAAATTAATGAAATTTTTGCATCACTATACAACGTTGTCAAAGATAAAAGCTCAGCGCGCGATGACGCTAATTGAGTTACTCATTATCATGGCTATTATCGGCGTATTAACTACCATGGCAAACTCGTGGTACCACGGCTACATTGAATCTGCACGAATCAATAATGCGATAGCCCAGATCGCTGCACTGTCCCTAGTGATAGATGACTATATAATCGAAAATGGTAAACCACCATCATCTCTTTCTGAAATTCGAAATGCCACACTGATCGATCCTTGGGGTCGAGCTTATGAATATCTAAAGATCAACCTGCAAAATCCAGGAAATTATAGTTTTAATCGACGCGATAGCAGTGCCAGTAGCACCGCCAGTGGTGGTAGAAGTAATATTTTTGCGAATACCAGTGTTACTGCCAGTTACGCAAGCCGTCAACAAGGTTATGACGACGATGATAACGACGAACAGGATAATGATGACCGCGATGACGATGACCGCAACGAACAGGATGATGATGGACCTGAAAATAATGATTACGATGATCAAAATGACAATGGCAGCAACAGTGATGACAACGACAGCAATGACGATTATTACAACGATGATGATTCAAGCGCAAGCCTAACTAAAGCCCGAAAAAACAACGGTGTTCTTTTGAATACAGATTACGATTTATACAGCAAAGGCAAAGATGGCGATAGTGAAGCAGCTTTAGCCGTTACCGTTAGCCAAGACGATGTGTTACGCGCTAATAACGGTGGCTTTATTGGTGTTGTAGCAGACTTTTAACTAGAGTGAAATTACATTGAAACTTGATTTTAAATTAAATATAAATTTTTTAAGTAGCAAAGTTGCAAGGCGCGTGACAACACAATTTTTATTGTCGGCGCTCATTCCAATTGTTATTACCGCTATTTTATCATTTACCTATGTAACCGATTTATTAGTCAAAAATAGTCATTCGCATTTACGGCAGTCCAGTAAATATTATGGTGCGGGATTAATGGATAGAATTGTATTTATCGAAAATAAGTTACAAAATATCTCAGTAAGCCTACAGTCAAGTCATGTAAAATCTGATTTTTATCAAAAACATTTTAATAATGAATTATTAAAACTCGCCTATATTAAAAGTAAAGGCAATCCCGTGATGTTGTTTGGAGACAAAATAACTATTCCAAAAAATAAAAATATACGGAATTCAAATAAAGGAATTCAATTTTATATTCAGTATCATAAAAATAAACCAACCTCATTAATTATGTTATTAAAATTAAGTCGCTTACAAATTAACGGTGTCAGTTTAATCGCTGAGGTGAATCCAAAATATTTATGGGGTAATAGCGAAACATTACCCTATTCCACCAATATATGTGTCATAAGTGGTGCGGGTACAACACTTTATTGTTCACATAAAGAAACATCATCCATGCTAACAACCTTGCAAAATTCAACACCCAATAAAATTCCATCTCATTTCCAATGGTCAAATAATAACAACAACTATCTTGCTGCAAGTTGGCAATTATTTTTGCAGTCTCGTTTTAGATTGGACAACTGGACCATTATTGCAAGCCAAGAAGAAAAATTGGCCTTACTACCGATAAAAACTTTTAATAATATATTTCCATCAATTATATTTTTGGCATTATTAATTACAGCTTTGCTCAGCATCTCTCAAGTACGA
This sequence comes from uncultured Thioalkalispiraceae bacterium, assembly GCA_964420605.1. GTDB lineage: Bacteria > Pseudomonadota > Gammaproteobacteria > UBA6429 > Thiohalophilaceae > CAYQUC01. The sequence goes on from CAYQUC010000047.1 coordinate 23,360, forward strand.
CGCAGTTTAATTCCACTAGAAAAACTAATCTCGGGTATACGACGAGTATCAAAAAATGATTTTAGTGAAAAAGTTATAGTTGATAGTAATGACGAGTTTCAAGAATTAGCCAATTCATTTAATACCATGACATTGCAATTAAGTAAGCAAATTAATGCTTTAACAACCTTATCAGATATTGACCACTTAATACTGTCTAACCCAGAGATTGAGCACATTATTACAACAATCTTAAATCGAATACATAAAATTGTAACAACCGATTTTGTCAGTATTACGATAATTGATTCTGCTAGCGATACGGTGGCACAAAGTTATTTATGTAACCGGCTTACCTACGAGACTGAATCACCAGAAATGGAACGAACAAATTTTACATTCAATAATAAAAATTTATTATTAGCTAACAAAGGTCATAAATACATTGACATAAAAAATGACAAAACAAAATATCTAGACCATTTAAACTCACGCGGTGCAGCTTATGTTTGTGCCTTCCCTATCCTATATGAAAACCGACTTAAAGCTGTTATTAACTTAGGGTTAAAACGTTTTAGAAAACTAAAAATAGCTGACATTAATCAAGTTCGAGATATTGCCGACAGATTGGCAGTAGCTTTAGCAACAACCGAACGTGATGTAAAACTATATCAACAAGCTCATTTTGATGCCTTAACTAAACTCCCCAACAGAGAATTATTCGCCGATCGATTAAGCCAAGAAATAATTCATGCCAATAGTGAAGAGCATAAAACAGCTTTAGTCTTTATTGATTTGGATCGCTTTAAACAAGTTAATGATTCATTGGGACACTTAGTCGGTGATAAACTACTGCAAAAAACTGCCGAACGATTAAATACCTGTGTTCGCGAAACCGATACCGTTGCACGTCTAGGCGGTGATGAGTTTACGCTTATAATTTCTAATATACATGGTCCAAAAGACGCGAGTGCCATCGCAGAAAATGCCCTTAAAAAATTAGCCATGCCCTTAACTATCGATGGTCACGAAATATTTATCAACGCCAGTATTGGTATATCAATTTATCCCGATGACGGTACAACGGTTGATACGCTATTACGTAATGCCGATGCTGCAATGTATAGAGCAAAAGAACAAGGCCGCGGTCAATATCAATTCTTTGAAGAAAAAATGAATGCCGAAGATTTGGAACGCACCAGCTTGGAAAATGATTTACGGCACGCCATAGAACGTAATGAATTTTATTTAAACTATCAACCTCAAATTGATTTATCCTCCGGAAAAATTATTGGTGCCGAAGCCTTAATTCGCTGGAATCATCCTGAACGTGGAAATGTATCACCCGAAGTATTTATTCCCATTGCCGAAGATAATGGCTTGATTGAATCCATTGGCGAATGGGTATTACGCACAGCCTGTGCGCAATTTACCAACTGGAAAAATAATAATATTAAACTTAAGCATATTGCCGTTAATGTCTCAAGTCGTCAATTTATCCAAAAAGATTTTGTCGCAATGGTAAGTGAAATTTTAGTGACAAGCGATATGTCGGCAAAAAATCTTGAAATTGAGATAACCGAAAGTTTGTTGATGGAAGACCGAATCGATACCATGGTAATTTTAGACAAATTAAGTTCAATGGGAATAACCTTATCGATTGACGATTTTGGCACAGGTTATTCATCATTAAGTTATCTAAAACGTCTACCGGTGGACTCATTAAAAATTGATCGATCATTTATGGACGGTATTCCGACCGATGATGATGCCATCGCAATAT
>CAYQUC010000048.1:0-8071 GCA_964420605.1 uncultured Thioalkalispiraceae bacterium
TCTGAATCATGATGTGTACTGCCAAGAATGGGGTTAATAAGGAGGCCGAATTATAACCCATTCTAAATATTTAGTTTAGCTAATATAAGATTAAATCGATGATTTTTTAAACAAAATGTGACTTAAATGCTTAATTTTACACAAGAAAAGTGTGATTACTGCAAAAACAAGGGCTTAAGGGCAATTTTGGTTTCGTCCAAATTAACGTACGGCAATAGTGAGTTAATCGTCGGTTCTCAACAAATGCTCAATTTCTTCTCGTTTGGACATGGCATCTTTATAACCCAGACGAATTAATGCACGACAATAATCCCGTTGAAACATTAAATAACTCGCTAGACTCGAACCTTGATCCTTTTTAGAACCAACATTGCCTAATAGTAATCGTAACGTGAACGGCAACTGACTTATATAAGGTTGTGCAATATCACCCAAATCTTCACTCGGTGAAATTAGTAACGATTCAACTTTACGTAAGCCGATATCTTTTTGTTTTAACACCGCATCCGGAATTAAACTGACAGTATTATTAATGCGTTCCAAACGTTCAATATCGGCTTCAAGGGAATCTAAAAAAATGGTATTCATAACGTGGCCAGCAATTTGTGACAGGCTTGGGATTTCAATAGTGTCATCCCTGCTAGACGGTTCGACTAACTCGTTACGGTTGCCAATAACCAAAACGCGATCTGCACCTAGGTGCAATGCCGCACTTAATGGTGCCATCTGACGCATCGAACCATCACCAAAATACTCACGGTTTATTTGAACCGGCGCAAACATCAATGGGATAGCGGATGATGCCATTAAATGAGCCAACGTAATATTTTCACGGCAACCGACCCGGCGTGAACGAACCCAACGCTTTATGCTGTGATCGGCTTGATAAAAGGTGACCGATTGTCCCGAGCTATAACCCGATGCCGTAACACTAATAGCATGAATAAATTGGTTATCGATGGATTTTTGAATGTCGTCAAAATTCAAATGTTTGCTTAATAATTTGGCGAGCGGTTTTCTATCGAGTAAGTAGATTGGGCTGTGTTTATTTGAACGAGTAAATATTTTTACTCCCATCCATTTTAATAAAGTAGACACAATACTGCGCATGTCACCTCGAAACACTTGGTCTATTTCAAAATTGCGCCATACGTGGTTAATGCGCATGACCGCCAGTTGATAATTTTCTGCAGCGCAGGCAAGTGACACGGCATTGATAGCGCCCGCCGATGTACCGGATATTATATGAAATGGTGACGGGCTATTTTTGGGGCGCATATCCACAATGGCGCGTAACACGCCAACTTGATATGCTGCCCGAGCACCGCCCCCCATCATAACAATGCCAATTTTAGGTTTGTTCTCGTTATTTTTAACCATACACTCTTTATCGGATTCTACTTAGCTTAAGTTTAGAACAATGCCGATAAATTATGATGAAAAAAATGATATCTGCTTGAAAAATCTACAATTATATTAAAATAAATTATTAATCCTTAGTAATGAGGTGGTTTCTCATCAATGGGAGCAGAACTTGAACCAGCCGCCAAATCATCGAATTTTGTTTTTAATGCATCAAACTGACGATTCAACATATCGAGTTGCTTACCTTGGCGAATCACCGTGTTACTCATGCTCTCGAGTTCCTCTTGCTGGTGCATCATTTTTATTTGAAGGTCGATTAACTCTTGTGACATCACACTATCCTGCTCCAGATTTAGTACAAACGATTAAAGACACGTAATTTATAACTGAAGTTTAAATCAGTCTTTAACAAAATTCAGTATAAATAACGACACAATTCAATTTTACCCTGCTATGGATCATGGTAAAATCAACTCTCAACTTATTATTTAAAATGCATCTGAACTATGACAAATAAATTAATTCACATCGCCAATACCTGCGATATTGAACCCAGCGGACTGTATCGCGCCATCATCGATGACCATGCTTACTTACTCGCGCACATTGATGGTGATTACTACTGTACCGACGATCTGTGCACCCATGAAGATTCATCACTATATTTAGGCTCACTACACGGTAATTGTGTATCGTGTACCTTACACGGCAGTCGCTTTAATTTAAAAACCGGTGAACCCTTGGATGAGCCTGCAACCGAAGCATTAAAAACCTATCAGGTCACACAAGACGGTGAAAAGCTACTTATCGACACCATCCCAAAATAACGTGACGGTTAATTGGCAAGAATCTGATGACTATCTACCTCTTGAAAAACTTTCAAGCGATTTAATCGCATGGCAATTTTTACGCCGTAATCCAGAGTACCAACGAGACTATCAATACTTCATCACAGTCTGGCATGAGCTTGAAGCAAAATACGATGCACCACCCAACCGTAATTTTAATGCCTGGAAACAAGACCCTCGCGCCTACCGCAGCGAACGTGAAATTGACTATTTAAATGAAAGCACATCTGAAGTATGCGCCTCGTCAGATGATAAATTATTAATCGAATGCTGGATGGGAACTAAATGGGGCTTTTATAAATTTCCTCTCGATCCTATCGAGAATAATCCCGTTATTGGTCAAGACCTAAGCTGGCGAACAATTCCAGAAAATATAAAGTTACTGGATGGAAACGCTATTACAGCACTATCAAATAATTATTTTGAAAATAAAACTACGATTGTATTTGATTTAAATAAAGATTTAAAACAACAAATACACAGTGCCAAACAACAACTCATTATTGCACAACGAAAAATCACGCAATCCAATATAAATAATAAAAAATGGATTTTGAGCTTACGCTTAATCGATGCGCGTCAATCAAAAATTAACGATAATGATATTCAAACCACACTCGGATTAGATAAAATAAACTACGACAATTTAAAACGACAAGCCAACGATTTATTGAATGGTGGTTATCGTGAGATTATTAGTCATTTACATAAAGAATTAACTTTGTAAAAATTCCATATTGAACGACTTGTTAAAATTTCATAAAAAATAAATTTAGCACCAGTATTCACGACAAATCTAAGAATATTCAAACTCCAAAAACACTAACCAACCAAATAAAATTATATACTCAAATATTCCTTCAGAATATGTGTTATTTTATTAAAAATAATAAAATTCATTAAAAATATTTTTTAAATTTTAAGCAGGTTAATCATGTCGATAATAAAACGTAATTATTTTTTTTCCTTAGTCATCTCTAGTGTGTTAATTTCATGTGGTGGCGGTGAAAATAGTGTTACCAGTTTCGTAGGTGATACAACTAAAACCAATTCAATTAACATTGTCTCAATATTGGAATCAGATCTCTCTGACGTAAACGGATCATTTGGTAATGCTATTGCTTTTAGTTCGGATGGTTTAACCATAGCTGTTGCTGAAATGGGACGAACCGTGTATGACCTAAATAACAATCCAATTAATAATGCCGGTGCGGTGCAAATTTTCACTAAAAAAAATTCTAACTGGACACGAGGACAATTACTGGTTTCACCAATATCCAAAGCAGATCATCAATTTGGATTTTCACTGGCATTTAGCCCCCAAGGTGAAACACTTGCAGTTGGCATGATTGGCGCTTCAAACTTAAAAACTAATGGGCGAGTTTATCTTTTTACAAATAACAACGGAAATTGGAGCTATAACCAAGAAGTGCTATCAGAGTCCGCATCATTACGAACTTACAATGAATTTGGGTTTAACATAAGCTTTGATCCGAATGATACCTATTTAGCAGTAACTGAACGACGAAATAATAGTGCATTTGGACGTGGCGCAGTGCAGATATTTAAAAAAACAAATAATGAATGGCGCAACCCTGTTAACCTCGTTCAAGTTATGACTGCTGAAGATCCTAACGTTGCATTATCATTTGGTCATTCACACTCCTTTAACAATGATGGTTCAATCTTTGCTATAGCAGGATCCGTTAGTGGCTCGCCTACTACTGGTTTTGTTTATTTATACACAAATCTTAATGCTAGTTGGATATTAAGAAAATCCATTACATCCTCAACAGCAACATATGCGTATGGTTCAAATATCGTTTTCAGTTTGGATAATACCCATTTGGCTATTTCAGATTTTGGGAGTGCAGAAAATACTGGACGAGTTGAATTATATAATCAAAACAATGCAGACTGGACCGGAAATATTACTCGCGGAGCAGTCTTAATTTCAAAAACACCTGAAGCTCAGAATTTTTTTGGTAGTGATATAGCATTCAATTTTGACGGTACTATGCTAGCTGTTTCAGAATATAAAACAGTACTTAACAATATTAAAAATTCTGGCTCCGTACAAATTTTTGACAAACAAGCTGATAAAATAAGTTGGGAAGCTCGTCACTATTTATCATCAACTTCAACACCGCCCTTTGGGAGTCGATTTGGATATTCTATTGCATTTAGTCCAGTCGAGAATATATTGCTTATTGGCGAAGTATATAACACCGTAACTCCTGGAAAAATTTCAGTTTATGAGCATCAATAGAAATAATCTGTTCAACTACAATATTACAAAATTGTCGTTTAAATCTGAAAAGTGCTAGTGATAATTTACAAACACAAAGTTGCTAAACTCAGAATAGATATTAATTTCAAATTAACACTTTCAATAGGTTTAAAATAAAGTTCAAAGATACAAAATACCACTAATAACACAGAAGCATTAGATGATCCTTAGCAGGATATTTAGATTATGATATGAATCTCCCATACATTAGAAAATGATAAAACCATCTTAATAAAAATTAAGATGGTTTTTATTTTATAGGTTAGTTCTTTCTTTTTACAAAGAACACGCTTGACGTTTTCCATTTGCTCCAATAGGTAAAGGAGTTACTGTACATACTGTAGAACCGGTTGTAACCGTCACACAATAATCTTCGTTATAACTTGTTAATGGCGGAACAAGACCACCTGCATATAAATTTGCATTCACGCCGTGCTGACATCCACCATCGCCATTATCATTGAATAAACAGTTAGTTCTATCAGCAATAAACAAATTAATATGACGGTTAAAACCACCACTAAAGGGTTCTAGTGAGACAATAGCTGATGCTGCTTGACGGCCTGGACCATTAAAATTAATTGTCTTAGTTGGTAGTAAACTACCAGTTGCAGCAATAAATTCATATAGATATCCAATTTTTAATCCTGAACCAATCGAAACACCATTTGCAACATAACCAGGATCTTCTGCACTAAAACTCAAAGTACACTCTTGAGCACCAGTTTTAGTTGCTGTCGGTATTCCTGGTGTTATAAAGGGTTTCGTTGTATCAAGCATGACACTAGCTCTAACCACCGAACTAAATAAGCCAGCGTTATCTGTAGATTTAATTTCAATTGTATGAGACCCGTCTTTTAATGAAAGTAACCAAAGACTAAAATTTGTTGCATTAGGAATTAAAGTTGTATCAATTTTAGAACTGTATATTGGGATTGCATTGTTATCACTAAATATTTCCGTTTTTGCAATTCCTGATCCTTTAGCGTCTGATGCTGTTCCTATTACTGCCACTTGATCAATGTAAAAGTTCATTTGTGGAGTATCTAAATTAACAACTAATGTTGGCGCAGTATTATCAATAATAACATCCAAATTTGCATTACTTCTATTACCGGCTTTATCTATAGCACTTAGTTGTAATGTTGCAAGACCATCAGGAAATTGAGCAATGGAAATAAATGCAGCAGACACATTGATGGGATTAATTATATTCGGATCTACTGCAGGAACATTCAATATCGGTTGTGCCAATATTGATTGCCCCGCTAAACTAATTTCAACTCGCTGTACTGCAGTAAAAACACCATCGAGAGTATCGCTAACACTACCGGTAATGATGGTTTTTTTATTAGTAAAATCGGTCTTAGAAACAATTACCGTTCGCGAAAATATATCCCTAATGGATACATTTTGAATTAATGCTATAGGAGGAGAGTTATCAACAGAAAAATTAACAGTTTGTACGGCTTGCGTTTTATTAGTACTAATCGCAGTCACTGTAATACTATGAGCACCATCACCAAATATTACATTTGTATCAATAATCTCTTCAAAACTGATATTCTTAGCCCCAACCGGAACAATCGGGATTATTTTTTTGTAGAGTGCTTTTTTAGCGGTGCGTGATGTAATGGTAATAGACTCAATTCCGACAGCACCATCAACCACATCCCCTGATATTCTAATAACACCGCGTTTTGGTGCAGCTATTGAAGGACCTACAACACTTAGAGTAATCGCTTTATTACTGATTTGAATCGTTCTTTTCTCAGGGATAGCGACAATATCCAAACTGTTCATTGCAGAAAAAGTTAGCTCGTAAATACCATCAGGATAATTAGCTGTAGTGTCGAGATTAAATTGTAAGTTGAAAGTTGCGTTGAAAGTTTCATTTATCAAATTAGTTTCATTTACTAATGTATTCGTAATATTATTAGCTGCAGAAGTAATTTCTAATTTTACTGATTTTAAACTGCTTCCATCAGATATTGTTGCGCTAATTGTTTGAGTACCAAAAAATACTGTACCGACAGGTTGAATTACCGTGATTATGGGCTTTTTAAAATCCAATGCTCTCACGCTAGTAATACCAAAAATGGACTCTGTTGATTCATTAAACGCAGTTGCAAAGGGAGTAACTTGTGTGCCTCGCATCCCTGTAACATTAAATGGCGATCCAGCCATTCTGACCATGTGCTGAGCCAATGAGTAGCGATAGTGATTTGTTTCTATCTGAGTTCGAGTTCCTAGAAATAAATCACTGCCTGCACCTTTGCCGTCAAGAATACCGTTTTCACTAATATCCAAATAAGCTTCTTTGGCAAACTTTAATGAATTAATGCCTACGTGTAACTCTAAACCACTAATTTTACCACTGGTACGACTTGCATCTTCTGTGAAACTGGACACTGCTGCATTTGCAAAACCATACGCGACTTCTAAGGTTAAGTTGCCAACATTGCTATTAGGATTACGAATATTTTTTGGTATTGTTTTAATAATGTCGAATTTTTTTACGCTATCGACGGTATTAAATGCCGCTCCAACCCAATTTGAAATTGTTCTATTAGCCTGTACTATCGCCGTATCTACTTTCAATTTATTTTTAACTAAATTATTTACAAAACCGTATGCTATATGTGTATAGAAAGTAATCGACACAGTCATGTCCGTTTCTTTTACAAAATTGCTAACTGCGCAGATTTCATCATCCCTATTATTAAGAGCAACCTCCACTGCCGTACTTTCTTCAACATACGAGCCATTCGAAATACAGACTAAAAGTGGTGTATTATCAGATTTAATCTCAGCACTATAATAACCTTGAGAATCGGTTCGCGCAGTCGCTAAAGATGATAAACCTCGAGTTCCATCAACATAACTGTATATTGATACATCACCATTTTGGATAGGACCTAGCTGCGCATATCCAGAAACTTTTGCGGTTTTAATTTCAACAGCCGCAGGTGGTAAATTAGAACCTCCACCACCACAGGCAGCTAAACCAAAAAGTGTTGTAAAAAAACCACCAAAGAGAATTGCATTCCGAATAGATAACATTTTTATATCCTTACAAAAAATTCAAAAAAGAAGAAACTAGATAGAGCTATGGGAAGCATGAAGCACCGTCCCTAGTATTTAGCTTAATTTTTATTATATATAGTATTTAACATTTTAAGCTTAATAAAATATTAATAAACAGTCATTTTAAATGAAAAAAGGGTTAGTGATAATTCACTAACCCTTTTTAGAGTGCTAATAATTAACTAAAATTAATCATCATCACCAAAAGCAGAACCTAGGTTATTACCTTGTGATGATCCACCCATTGAACTACCTGACTGGTTGCCTTGGTTGTTGCTACCTGGGTTGCTGCTGCTACCTGGACCTGATTGGCCACCGTTATTACCATTACCGTTGTTGTTACTGCCATTACCGGTATTGTTACTGCCATGACCGTTGTTGTTGCTACCATTACCGTTGTTGTTGCCATTACCGTTGTTGTTGCTTCCATTACCGTTGTTGTTGCTTCCGCCGCCGTTGTTTCCAGCACCGTTATTTCCGC
>CAYQUC010000048.1:8171-24949 GCA_964420605.1 uncultured Thioalkalispiraceae bacterium
TTCCAGCACCGTTATTTCCGCTACTCATGCCGCCGCCATTATTTCCAGCACCGTTACTTCCGCCGCCGTTATTTCCAGCACCGTTATTTCCAGCACCGTTATTTCCGCCGCCGTTATTTCCAGCACCGTTGCTTCCGCCGCCATTATTTCCACCAGGTTGTGACACAACCGGTGTTGATGAACCATGATCTTCATCATGATCGCCTGCTAACACTAAAGGTGATGCACTTAATAATAATGCGATTGATGCGCCGGTAAAAATTGATTTCATTTTTCTCATGATATTATCTCCATATATATGAGTGAGGATTTTGGGTAAATTTGAAATTTTCCCACATTTATTAAAATTTATACTACAGAGAATACTAATATGGTGGTAATCGTTGATCGTAATAGGCATATAAACTAAATCAATACCATAAATTATTTATGCAAAATAAGCAAAATATGTTAAGTATAAATGGCTATATATGAACATGTTTCTGATATATTTCTTTATTATCAATAAGATATAATATCCATAGAAAAATTTGATTAAATTCTTCAGCACTAAAATTATTTTGTGGAATTGAGACTCAGTTGATTCTAGAAGTGCAACAGATGCCTATAAATGAGTAGACATAGTCTATCTCAAAAGTGATAAAATTTACCACTTATTTAGACAAGGTCTTAATTTAGTTCTAAATTAAAAACTAAATGAAAGCTGTACTGAGCCACCAATAGCATGTTGATTGCCGATTACCGCTAGGTCTAAACCAACACCAAACGGGGTAAAACCAAGACCGATTGAGTTCATTGCTTGGTTGTATTTACTCACGGTGTTTTGTTGGTGGCCGACACGAATGGCAACCCAGTCAAAGAAATTTAACTCAACACCCACGGTAACTAGCTTGGTATTTTCAGCATAAGCGATGGCTTTATTTTCGGTTAAGTCCATATCGGCTGCGATACTAAACAAACTGCCGTTATAGGCAAAGCCTGCTCGAACTGCTGGCTCTAATTTTATTTTATTTCCCAAGACAGTAGTATATTCAGTTGAATTTAAATTTCGCGCGATCATACCAATGACGAAACCATTATTAAAATCATAAGCACTGCCCACATCAATATTAAAATGTGAGCCATGAATCTTTCGACCGGAATCGCGTCTTACTATGGCTGTACCGGCAACCACATCAATTAATAATTGAGAATACTCATAACTTTTGACGCTCACAATTTTAGGTGTAATCCCAAATTTGAAGTTATCACCGGAGTACAATGGCACTGCCACACCAACATCCGTATACTCCAAGCCACGACCTTCCAACGTTGCTTCAACCAAAATACCAATCGATTGCGTTCTAAAATCAACCTGATATTGTTTATTGTAAATTAATACCATTGCATAATCGTCAACTGAAAATCCGACTGCACCACCCGCATAAGCTTGAACTGCGAGCGGTTTACCCAAAGAGCGATCCAACGCCGTAACGGCTGTTGGTATATCAAACGCATCATAAGCTTGATTCAACGTATCAATATCATCCTGCAGACCTTGGGAATCATCGATATTAATGCCAATTACCGGCAATAATAATTGCACATTGTCATGACCAACGGGTTTGGATATTAAAGCGGGATTTGAATAAGCGGCATTGGCCAACTTACTCGATGCGACGCTCGAGCCACCCATGCCCATTGATCGAGCATCAAACGAGGTGAATGGTTGCGCTTGTACCACAGTACTACTCGATAAAAACAATAATGCTGCAACTACGCGATTAATAAGCTTATTATTCAATTTCAGTGTGCCCCTATATTCCTTTATTAATTCACTAAAAATTTGTTTTGAATTATATCATGGGGTATAAAATATTATTGGAACTGTGTGATTACAAAGAACCACTGTATTCATTATGTTAAGTTTTTCGAATCTCCCAACAGGCATGAATTCGCTGATTTCGCTGAAAATCAAATGGTATCGATTTTTTTGTAATATCTTTAACAATCGCAGCCGTGAGTTTGTCTTGCTCCAATTTAAAACCGCGATAGTTCGTTGAAAATAGAATAAGTCCAGATGGAGTCAATAATTCTAAAGCCTGTGTTAAAATTTTAACGTGATCCCGTTGTACATCAAACACATCGTCCATGCGTTTTGAATTTGAAAAAGTTGGTGGATCGATAAAAATCAAATCAAAATGATTTTGATAATCCGTGCTTAATACCGCTTTTTCTAACCACGCAACGCAATCGGCTTGCTCAAATTCATTGGTTTTAAAATCCAAATTATTAATCGCAAAATTTTCTTTAGACCAGTTTAAATAGGTCTTGGACATATCAACACTCAAGGTTGATGCCGCGCCACCTTTTGCCGCATAAACACTCACGCTTGACGTGTACGAAAACAAATTTAAAAAATGCGCTCCCGATGCTTGCTCAAATATTTGTTGACGCACGGGACGGTGGTCCAAAAATAAACCTGTATCGAGATAATCACTAAAATTGACTAAGAATTTAAGTTGATACTCAAACACAGTGTGATAGTTTTTAAGCTTATCAAATACATCGTATTGATCTTTGCCTTTTTGCCGTTTGCGTTTTTTTAAAAACAACCGCGCGTCATCCAGTTCAAACACGGCTTTTATAACGTGTAATGCCTCTTGGATATGCCGTTCAACCTTGTCTGGATTAATGTGCTTTGGTGCCTGATATTCTTGCACATGGCAATACAATGATTCGGCGTAAAATAAATCTATCGCAAACGCATATTCAGGAATATCAACATCATAAACACGATAACAATTAACTTGATTTTTATTAGCCCACTTCACTAACTTTTTGTGATTCTTACGCAGTCGGTTGGCAAATGCTGACATACCTTGCGATTCTTGCATGTTTTGAGTATTACTGTGCTGAGATTTAGTGGTCTGAATTTGATTAGATTGGATTATATTGGTTTGAATTGTACTGGTCAGGGATTTATTCATCGGAACTGTTTTATTCGGTGTTATAGTATTGTCAGTTATCGCGTTATTTGACGCTGTTGCAAACGGAATACCGTAAGTTTGAAAAAAACAATCCAAGGCTCCGTTTTTAACAGGATAAGTATTGAGCGCTGTCATACCTAACTCAAAATCCAGATTACGATCCGCTAATAATATCCCGACATGCCAGTTTGCTAGATGCGTTTTAATTATTTTGCCTATATTTGAATACAATTCCGGCATTCGACTCGCGGTACCAATTCGTTTACCGTAAGGCGGGTTACAAATCATCAAACCCGGCTGGATACCTTTTAACTGGAAATCGGCTAAACCTAAATGTTTTACTTGAATGTAATCCTGAAGCTCTACTCGTTTAATATTATCATTAGCAACTTGGATCATTTTTTGATTTGCATCGTAACCAATAATTGCCGGTAGTTTTTTTAAGCCAGTTTCACGTCGTAGCCTAGCTTCCTGTAGTAGACTATCAAATATTTCAGCTTGGTGTTTTTTCCAATGACTAAACCCAAAAACTTGACGATTCAGTGCCGGTGCAATATCAGCTGCCATCATCGCAGCTTCGATTAAAAATGTGGCTGAACCACACATTGGATCCAAACAAGCGCCACCAACTTTCGCTAAGCTCGGCCATTTGGCATTAACTAATAATGCCGCTGCAAGATTTTCTTTTAACGGCGCTAAACCCGCCTCGGTTCGATAAGCACGTTTATGCAAACTCTCGCCCGATAAATCAAAACTAACAGTTAGTTGATTTTTAAACAAATACAACATGATGCGCACATCAGGGTTTTCAGTATCCACACTCGGACGTTCACCACAGGCCGCTCGAAATTGATCCACAATAGCGTCTTTGGTTTTTAACGCGGCATAATGACTATTATTTATTTTAGAGCGCACAATATTACAATGAATCGCAATAGAGCAAGTCACATCAAAATGCTCACTCCAATTTATCGATTGAATTTGTGTGTATAGGTCCTGTTCAGTTTTAACCTCGTGTTGATGCAGCTCGATAAAAACACGGTTCGCAATTCGTGACCACAGACACACCCGATATGCGTCTTCAATATCGCCCTCAAAATAAATTCCCGCTTTTGATTGACGACCATGCGTTATCCTCATTTCTGATAACTCATCCGCAAGAACAGCCACCAATGCGGGGCTACAACTGATAAAAAATGATTCTGACACGCCTAACTACCTTATCGATTAAATACTAATTAAGTCGCTATTATATAAGGTATTAATCAAAAAATGGCTATCCAACCGTATTTAGCCACCCTATTTATTGTCTGTATCGGCCATCCATGATTGCTCAACTCCCGTTCCTGTGACAAACGGTCTTTTGCAGGCTTATCCCCAATTTATGTCCTACATAGTCACTCTTTTTTAGATAATTTTTCTATTTTATATCAAAAAATCCTTATTTTGAGCTCAGGCTATATAAGCTATTAATCAATAACTGGCTATCCGGCCGTTTTTATTAAGGATATCAATGAAAAACGTTAAAAATCCTAACTTATCGTTAGTTAACCACATTAAACAAATGTTTAAATTATTTCGCTAGCTGCCGATTAAGTAACTACCAACAAGCCGTGAAATACTATGCAATCAAATCCATTTAAAGACATTAATCCAAGCGATTTACCCTCGCCACCACAAGCGACTCTTAATATCGTCCACGCCTGTGCGGATGAGTCGGTATCCAATAAACAATTATCCGACTTAGTAATCAGTGACTTAACTCTGACTGCTGAGTTATTACGTTTGGTCAATTCGTCTTTTTTTAATCTAGGGACTGAAGTTTCCTCAATAAATAAGGCCATTAATATCATTGGCCACCGTTCATTGCGAAACTTAGCCCTGTGCATTACCGTCCGAGATGCCATCAATTCCGATCTATTTGCAAATTTTGATACTGATTCTTATTGGCGTGACTCGTTGTTGCGCGCAGTTAGTGCCCGCCATGTCGGTGCTAAATTAAAGTTTGACTTAGACGATTGTTTTACAGCCGGTTTATTACAAGATTTTGGTATTATGGTGTTATTCCATCTAAATAGTGACAAAATTGAACATTGGAATTCGCTAAGACTTAAAACACCGAACGAGCGTTATCTGTCTGAACAAGAAATCTTTGACTACACGCATGACCAAGTTATGGAAGTATTGGGCAAGGCCTGGTCACTACCTGATGATTTAACCAATGCCATTAGTGGTCATCATAACTGCCGTGATGAAGAGTATGACAAACCACAACTCAAACATATTTTACACTGTTCCGACTGGTTAGCCGCATTATTTAGTGCCGATAATAAACCCGTTGTATTAAAGGAATGTTCAGGGATAATAGAGCAACTATTGCACCTCCCGCCAGAGGACATTGATATTTTATTACGCGATATCCCAGAGCAAGTAGCCCAAGCATCCGATGCACTCGGATTACACATAAAAACCAATCTCGACTTTGAACAAGTCATGCGTGAAGCTAACGAAAAACTAGCCTCTGATAATTTATCGTACCAAGAATTAACCTGGAAACTTGAGAATACCTTAAAAGAACGCGATATCCTCGCAGAAGAACTCAATCGAGAGTTATTCTTGGCACGAGAAATACAAACCAGTTTGCAACCCGCGGAACGCGAAACAACATTTCCAATCGTGGGTTTAAATTTATCAGCCAAAGAATTGTCTGGTGACTTTTATGACTTCATTGAATTAAAAAATGGTGATATTTATTTTACGGTTGCCGATGTATCGGGTAAAGGAATGCACGCCGCCATGCTAATGTCCAAAGCCTGCGGTTTGTTTCGCTGTCTTTCCAAAAAGATTTCAAGTCCTGATCAATTATTATCCATTATTAATTCTGAACTGTGTGAAACCAATATCAAAGGAATGTTTATCACCATGATAGCCGGTATTTATCACCGCAATAAGAATACAGTTGAGATAATAAATGCAGGCAATCCCCCTGCTTTATTAATCGATAAAGCGGGTAACATAAAAATGATCGACGCGCTCACCATTCCACTTGGAATTATTCCCGATTGCGATTTTCCAATTCAAACATTCTCATTAACAGATAGTGCTTTATATTTGTACACTGATGGTGTATCCGAAGGAAAATTACCCAATAACAAGGAAATGGGAATTAAAGGATTAATAACACTAATCTCTAAAGTATCAACACTAGAAAAAAGTAAGCGTATCAAAAAAATTGTATCCGTCTTTAACAAACAGTCCATGTTACACGATGATATAACCTTGATGATAATCGAGGGACAGTAAACGGTGGAAGTTTTATCGAAAATGATCTTTCCCTCAAAGTCTGATGCTTTAAAAGACATTAGGGAACAAGTGCGAAAAACTTGCGAGCAACAACAATCAAATAAAACATTAACAGAAAATATAATACTTGCAGTTAACGAGGCGAGTATGAACATCATTCAACATGGTTATGCTAACGATCCAGACAATGAATTTACTATCTTAATCGGTTTAGCAAACAGCAAGGATAAAAAAGAATTGATTATTCAACTTATCGATCAAGCGAATAAAATCGATCAATCAAAAATAAAATCAAGAGATTTAGATGATATTAAACCGGGTGGAATTGGAGTGCATATGATCCATAAACTAATGGACAGTGTTAATTATTTAAATGATGAACGGTTAAAGGGCAATACCCTTGAACTACGTAAAACACTATAGGTGGCTTAAATGGCTTACGAAACAATAGAAAAAGACAATTACACTATTATTATGCTAGCCGAGGCAGTTGATATGTCGTGTTCACCTACAGCACGACAAATTATCCTCGATGCTTTAACTCGAAAACAACACCTAATGGTGGATTTATCACAAGTTACTTATATAGACAGTTCCGGCGTTGCAAGTTTGGTCGAAGGATATCAAACAGCAAAAGCAAATAAGCTACAGTTTTCTTTAATCGGCGTAAGTGATGCAGCAATGATGGTATTCAAACTAGCCCGATTAGATAAAATATTTCCAATGTTCGAAACCTTTGAACAAGCAAAAAAATAATAAAAGATGCCTGACAATATAACAAGGAATCCTGTTTATAACTTTATCGACAAAACCGGTCGAAGCACTGTTTTATTTGTTGAAGAATTTGGCTATATTTTTACAACCTTATACCAGTCATTTTATTGGTTAATATTAGGTAATCGCAAAAAACAACCGGTTCGATTGAGTGCCATCAATCAAGAAATGATGAACATTGGCGTTAAAGCGATTCCCATTATATCCATTCTTACCTTTGCTATCGGTGTCATGCTGGCCATTCAAGGTATTGAAACCTTAAAAATATTTGGTGCGGAGTCTCAAGTTATAGTTGGCATTGCACTGTCAATCACTCGTGAGTTTTCACCCTTAATAATATGCATTCTGGTTGCAGGACGATCTGGATCAGCAATTACCGCAAAAATTGGTTCCATGAAAGAGTCTCAAGAAATAGATGCGCTGAGAGTGATGGGCATTAATCCGATACGCTATTTAGTGTCTCCGATTGTTATTGCAATGATTATTGTGGTTCCTTGTCTAGTGGTGCTTGGAGATTTTATGGGCTTACTCGGTGGTGGTATGTATACCGCCTTTGACTTAGACATAACCTTGCATACTTATATGCAGCGCACACTCGCAGTATTAAGCGTTGACGATCTTCGCCAAGGTCTGGTGAAAGGTTTGGTCTTTGGAGTTCTTATTGCTTTAATATCATGCATTAATGGCTTTATGGTCTCCGGTGGAGCTGAAGGCGTTGGACGTGCAACTACCCGTTCGGTTGTACTATCAATTAGTGCGATTGTGATAACGGATATGATATTTACTTTTTTTCTGAATCGATAATAAATTAATGAACACACAACAAACAAATGCTATTACTGTCGAGAATTTAGTAACTCATTATGGCTCACGAAAAATACTAAATGGCGTGAGTATGTCAGTGTACGAAAATGAAATTATGATCGTAATGGGTGGAAGTGGTTCAGGGAAAAGTACCATATTAAGACACATGTTAGCATTAGAAACACCAACCTCGGGCAGCATTAGTTTACTAAACCAAGACATCACTCATGGTGACTATGATACGGTGCAAGATTTACGTCGAAAAATGGGCGTGGCTTTTCAAGGTGGTGCGTTATTTGGCTCATTAACCGTTGGTGAAAATGTGATGTTACCGTTGCGGGAACATACCAACCTTGATGAAACAACCATGAAAATAATGAGCCGCATGAAACTTGAGGTGGTTAACCTTGCCGGTTTTGAAAACTTGATGCCATCAGAATTGTCAGGCGGCATGATTAAACGCGTTGCACTCGCTCGTGCTATTGTAATGGATCCAAAATTATTATTCTTTGACGAACCATCAGCCGGACTCGATCCAGTAGCCGCAGTTGAATTAGACGATTTAATTTTACAATTACGCACCGCAATGAACATGACCATCGTGGTGGTAACGCACGAACTTGAAAGTGCATATAAAATTGCAGATAGAATTACCGTGTTAGACCACGGCGATATATTAATATCCGATACCGTGGAAATTGTTAAGGCTTCAGATAATGAACGAATTCAGGACTTATTACATAGACGAGCCCGAAAAGAAAATACCGACCATGAAGATTATTTACATCGATTAACGCATTAAAAATAGAAATTATAATAATATAACAAATGAAACAAGATAATATAAATTATTTTTATGTCGGTAGTTTTGTATTACTGATGCTGGTGCTATTAATTGCCACGCTGATACAGATCACCGGTCGAACAGAAAAAACGGTGGATTATTATGCCTATTATACCGCCATAACCGGCATTAAAAACGGCACAACAATTACATTTGGTGGTTACAACATTGGTTATGTTAATGCTGTAACTCCAATCAACACAAAAGACAACGGCACTAAATTTAAAGTAGTGTTATCAATAAGACATGATTGGAATATCCCCAATGACAGTTATGCCAGCATTGTACAACCTAATTTATTATCTGAGAACCAAATTGAAATTACCGAAGGCCGTTCAACAATACCATTGGAAATTGGCGCTCTTATAGCCAGTAAAGATGCCGTCAGCATGTCAAAAATATTTGGTGACTTATCGGCCGATATAAAACCGCTATTAAATAATCTTAATGCCGGACTTGGTGTGGTTAGTCGTGATCTTGCAGAAAAATTTCCAATAATAACAAATAATGTAAATAACTTATTAATCAGCATCAAACAAAATTCAGATCAGTTAGCACAATTAACCAGTAAATCGCGAACCGCAAAAATGCTTAATATCATTGACAATGCTGATGATATGTCAAAAAATTTATTAACAATATCAAAACGGTTTATAAAAACCGAGAAAAAACTCAGTGAGCTAATTAATACCAGCCATGACATTGTCATCGACAATAAACAAGAATTAAAATCATCCATAATGGGATTAACCAATACCCTGACAACTTTATCTGAAAATGTGAATACTATTATCCATAATATTGATGCCGCATCACGTAATGTAAACGAATTTACACGTCAAATCCGAAATAATCCTGCCATCATATTGTCGGGAAAACCACCAAAAGATATTGCGGAGACTAAATAATGACATTGGTTTATCGTAAAAAATTAAAACTAATCCCAACGTTCATTGCCAGCATATTATTAACGGCATGTTTTGGTGGCAGCAGTAATATCCCCGATGATCATTATTATCGACTACCCGAGTTAAAAGCCAACAAATTACCAAGTCCGTTATTAAATGGCTCATTACGAATTAAGAAAGTGATCACTCATGGAATTTATGCTGAACGAACACTCATCTATACCGATAAAAATAATGAACTCAAATTAACTCGTTATCACTATCATCATTGGGAAAAATCACCTGCAAAAATTATACAAGATAATATAGTGCAATATTTAAAAGCAAAAGGTATCGCACATAAAATAAGTACACACACTAGAGAATCAAAACCAGATTATGTACTCGAAACCGAGTTAGTAACCTTACACCGCCATGTCAATGCAGGCAATTATAGTGCTGCGATTGCAATTGATTTTCGATTATTTAATAACTCCAATAATTCTATTTTTATAAACAAACGTTATTACAGCAATATTACCGCAAGCTCTGAGAATTTAGTGGATACCATTAAAGCTTATAGCCAAGGTTTTCAAAAAATTTATGACGAATTTATTATCGACTTACAAAGCGATAATTTATAACTCTCTGAGCCGTAACAATATACCGTAACTTACCTCCAGGAAAAATAGCATCAAAAGGATAACACGTGACCAAAACCAGCTTAGCTGGCACTTCTGGCAACACTGAATCATTTATTACAATAAACTTATCATCAATGGATACAATCTCTGTCTTGGTAACTCGATACTGGATTACCTCTCCCGTCGGATTTTGAATATTTAATTCATCAGCGATTTTAATATCACGTAAAAATGAAAAATGCGTGTCACGATGTCCACTAATAACACTGTTACCGAGTGCGCCGGGTAATTCAGTTCCAAACCGATAGCCTGGCCCAAAGGCCAAGGTTCGACCATTATCACCAGCCAACACGTATAACTCAGTATTGTATTTTTTTGAACTTAATTTAGCCACCGGCCAAGTATCAGCCCACGACCACGGTTTAACCTGTTGTTCACCTTTTAAAGTTTTATCCCAAGCGTGTTCAATTAAATATTGTGCCACGATAGCTTTGGCATAAATATAACCTCCTTGTCCTAATTGTTGCATTGATAAAGTTAACAACACAATAAACACCACTCTAGCTGGAGTTAATTTTCTGGCATAATATTTAAATCGGTAATACACTTTAAGCGTGGAAAACCACATGATATTACGATGCTTTATTTAAATTAAAATAAGGGTATAGGCTGCGTAGTTTCTTAAAAACCCATTTTTTTCGCAATAGAAAAAGTAAACTCAATAACAATAATTGTACCCCCATTAATAAATGCAGCTCTCCGGATGTTGCTGTTTGTGCATACTGTCCCGGTATCAGTTCTTGTCGTGATTTAGAACGTGGCATTGAATTCGTTATTCTTGATTTCATTAATTTATCAAGCTCTGGTCTTGTTGGAGTAGTATCAACAGCAACTAAACTGGTATATTTACTCACTAAATGATGGGCTAGTGCTAACGTTATAATTTTCTGTTTTAAATCTTTAACTATCTGCGAGCTTGAATTATTTCTATATTCTAATATACCATCCATAATTGATGCTATTTTTTCACGCGCCCACAAAATCGCGATACCGGTATCGTGTTTAGTTGAAGATAAGGTAAATTCTGTTTGCCAATTTTGTTGGTTTTGGTTTCCCGTGATAAGTAGTTGCTGGTTACTATTAACTGCGCTATTTTTATTGACTTTAGCCGTAAAGATTAACGGCTCACCCGCGTACAAGTCCGGTAAACGTTTTGGCCAAACTTCAACATCCATACCTTTTGGCCAATGTACTGTTAAATTATGCATCACGGGTTTCTCTAGTTTAGAAAATAACGCTGACATTTTTTGTTTCACCTCAGAAATTTTCCCAATATAAGTATACGTACCTCGACCAAATTTAGCAGCCTTAGTCATAAAATGACTATTAGGTGATGATCCTATAGCAACCGTAAATAATCGATTAGTACCCAAATTATTTTTTATGTAACCAAATAATTCATCTTCATTTCCAACGCTACCATCGGTTAAGAATATAATTTGACGAATGTATTCACTGTCCCCACCTGATGTCAGTGCGGCTTTCAAAGCCGACAACATTTCTGTGCCACCATCAGCTGTTAATCGACGCACAAAATTTATGGCAACCGAAGTATTTTTACTGGTAGCAAGTCGACTCTGACTAAATAATGAATTTGTTATTGAATCAAACTCAATGATATTAAATTTATCAAATGTTCGTAGTCTTGAAATGGCAAGCAATAATGCAGATTTCGCTTGTCGCATTGATGCGCCGTGCATCGAACCCGAGGTATCTATAATATAGGTTACATCTCTAGCGAGTACCTGGTTTTGATTGTCACTACTCGGTGGCATAATCATCACTAAATGATATTCTTGTTGTGCTGTTACTTCGGTGAATAATGCCGCTTGTGGAATAGTACCCAATTCAGGTTGCCACACTAATTCAAAATCGCGATCACTTGGAATATTGTTATTAATTAAACTAACGGTATATTGTCCTTGCATGTGCATTACGGATTTTATCTCATGATAGCTACTGTTAATTTCCTTAATGGCAAAGCCGGCATTAAGTTCCACGTAGATACTAATTGGATTTTGTTGCTTGCTATGATTATTATTTTGGGGTGGTGTAATTCGACTTGCATCAGAAACAGATGCGCGCTTAAATGACCAACCACTATCATTTTCAATATTTTCAGTTGTAGATATTGTTTTCGCTGCATTCGGAATATAGCGCGGTGTTATCGTTGAGGGAAAACGAAGTTTGAATTGGCCATTATCAAATTTCACTACTTGTTGATATTCTATTTCAACCAACACTGTTTCACCCGGTCCAATATTCGCCACTGAGTTGGTAAATAAATTAGGACGCTCTTGTTCAATCAATGCGGCTTTTTTACCTTGCCGTTTAGCCTGGTTGTATATTCGCTTAGCTTCTTGTCGCTCTTTAATTTGACCTTCAATCGTACGCTCACCAATACGCAATTTCATGTGATCCACCGCAGCCGATTCGGGCAGTGGAAACACATACACACCTTCCAGCCATTGTGATGACTCATTCTTAAATTGCTGAGTCAATTTAGTGCGAACCACCATACCTGAAACTTTTATATTTACCTCAGTTTTCAAACTTGGCGACAAACTATAACGACCTGGAGTATCGGTCTTATACAATAAGCTGCCTTGATGTACATCTGAAAACCCAACATAATCATCCCTTATATAGTTAGCGTCATAACTGGCCGCTTCAACGTTCACCGCGATTAAGACCAACGCAATGATAAAACCAACCGAAGTCAAAATATTCATAACGGTATCTTCTAACGAGTCAAACCAATGTGGTGAATTGTTCTCGTTCTGTGAATCCTCTATCAAAAACATGTCTCTATTTTTCATAACATAAGCCTTTTGTTCATCTTGTTGATGGTTATTCTTATAAGATCCAGCGTGCAGTCCATTGCAATCCCAGTCCCTGTTAAGCGCCGGCTGAGGTCTCGATGTCAGTTCAAATCCCTCAATGTTATTAAACACCAGCACTCTGGCTTTCTCGGGCTTGAAAATAGACAAATTTAGGAGCAATTATGATGAAATAGGGCAATTGAAGTATTAGCCACTATCTTGACTAAAAGTATGCTAACGTATTAATTAAGCTAAGCTGCGTATAAGGATTGTTTTATTCCTCGTATTAACTTTTTACAGATTCAAGCAAGGATATGGAGTTGGGAGCGGCAAATTAAGACCATCTGCCACTTGGATGTGGCTAGCGAGTCTTAATTTGCCGCTCCCAACTCCATATCCGAATTTAAACTACATAATTTACTTATATGCAATTCGGATTAATTATACTAGGGCTGTAGATCATTTAGATTTGTAGTTTTAATCCGGCCACGAAATCGGGATAGTCCTATCAAGACACGCAAAACATTGCCATCCATGGCGTGCTCCGGTGCCGCTTCCTGCGACACACGGTCTTGACAGGACTATCCCGATTCCGTGCCCTAACTTAAGTTGTTTACAACAATTATTTATTCAGTTATAAAATCTAAAAAAAAACTAAACTATAAAATTACAAAAATTAAAATCATGGCAACAACACGTACAATAGCAATAGTGGAAGATGAACCTGCAATTCGCGATAACTACGCCGAAGTTTTTCGCGCACAAGGTTATTTAGTTGATCTTTTTGAGACTAGAGAAACGGCTCTCGCGGCATTCACTAAAAAGCTACCAGATTTGGCATTATTAGATATCGGTCTAAAAAATGATATTGATGGTGGTTTTGAATTGTGTCGCAATTTGCGCCAGTTATCCGATAGCCTGCCCATCATTTTTTTAACCGCAAGGGATAGTGATCTTGACACCATCTCCGGTCTTCGGCTTGGCGCTGATGATTATCTGACCAAAGATATTTCTATTGAAAATATCTGCGCTCGAATTTCCGCATTTTTTCGACGATTGGATTTATCACAGCAAGTTAATGAACCTGAAAGTGAAATTATAAGCGGTCCACTGACATTGAATAAAAATCGCTTTACGATTCAATGGCAAGAACAATTCATTGATTTAACTTTAACTGAGTTTTGGCTTATTTATACTTTAGTATTACACCCCGGTCATGTAAAAAACCGTAACCAATTAATGGATGAAGCTAAAATATATGTTGATGATGCAACAATTACCTCCCATATTAAACGAATACGCAATAAATTTTTAGCCATCGATAAGGATTTTAATTGTATCGATACAGTTTATGGTATCGGTTATCGATGGAATCAACAAAAAACTTAAACGTTATCGAGTGCATGAAACTTAGTATTCGCAAAAAGTTATTACTATCCTCACTGCTATTACTGTTCATTCCGTGGATGGGATATAAATCCATCCAGAATGTTGAAAATGATCTACGGCTTGACCAAGAAAAACAATTATTAAACCGAGCTAATTTAGTGTCAGTGGTATTACAAGAACAAGCCAGTTTATTTTCAAATGATAAAAAAATTGACTCTCCCGAATATACCAACCATGTATATGTTCGGCAATTAAATTCAGCTATTCAATTAGATGGATACAGCGGTGATTGGGAAAGTTATAATGATCGATTCCGATTATTCAAAAACACGGCTAAAAATAAACCCAATATAGACAACTTATCGTTTCAACATCAAGTTGGAAACTATAAACGGTATCTCTACGCCATATTTAAAGTTGTTGATGATAAAATAATTTATCGTCGGCCAGGAAGTTTTCGTTTAACTAAAAGCGATCACTTACGCATTAATATGATCAATACCAAAGGTGAGCTACAACAGTTTATCATTGCAACTCAAACTCCTGGCTGGGTAACTGCGCATAGAATTGTACGTGATAGTGAGCCAGTGCCCGAAGTGAGAATAAAAGGTGAGTGGCAAGAAACAGAATCAGGTTATAATATCGAAATTCGAATTCCGCTAAAAATGATAGGCAATATGATTTCGTTTGCAATTGCCGATGTCGATGATGAAGACACACGTGACATCAGAAAAATAATAGGGACAGCCGATCCAACCAACCCCTTTGCGTTAGCATCAATAATAGTGCCTTCCCCGGTGGTCGAATCATTACTTAAAAAAATTCACCAAGGCGTTAGCCGTACCTGGGTAATCGATAATAACTACCGTGTAATTGCAGTCGTCGGCAGTTTAAAGACGAACCTCTATAATACCAGTGATACCGGAGGAGAAAGTAACTCTAATCGAAATAAAGAACAATCATCTTCCACTTTACAAGATTTAATGCGTATTTTTTATCAATTATTACTAGCACAGCCCAATCGGCAATTTACGGATGACTTATCGTCAGCATCCGTACTAACGGGCAGTGAATTTAAATCAGCACTGTCAGGACATGCCGCGTCACAATGGCGTAGCACCAGTAATACTGAACTAAATATTTTAACAGTAACCCACCCTATTATCATCAATGATAAGGTAGTTGGTGCAATTGCTATCGAAGAAACGAACACCAGTATATTAATATTACAAAATCGTGCATTTAAAATATTAATTAATTTAAGTATTATCACATTTTTAATTGCAACCACAGTACTGTTACTCTTTGCCTCACGGCTTTCAATTCGAATTAGACGATTGCGTAATGATGCCGAACACGCAATCTCAACTGATGGTCGTGTTCAAGGTTCGATGAAAATCACACATTCTAGTGATGAAATTGGGGATTTATCTCGAAGTTTTTCTGATATGCTTAACAGGTTATCTCAATACAATCGATATTTGGAAACCATGGCCAGTAAATTATCCCATGAATTACGCACCCCGATTACAGTGGTACGTTCGTCATTGGATAACCTGGAGTTAAATAAAAACCCAAGTGATTCTAAAGTTGTATTAAAAAGAGCCCGTGATGGCTTGAATCGACTGAGTAATATATTAACTCGAATGAGTGAAGCCTCTCGATTGGAACAAACACTTCACAATGAAGAAAAAATAAAATTTAATCTTAGTGACGTTATTAGTTCCTGCATTGAAGCTTATCAAAGCGTAAACCCGGACATTAGATTTGAGTTAATAAAAAATCAAGATACTTTAACTATTCATGGCGTGCCTGAATTTATAGCGCAACTATTAGATAAATTAATCAGTAATGCGATAGATTTTCATGAGCCAAACTCCATCATAACCGTTAGGTTAATAAAACACGATAATTCAATAATATTGTCCGTCAGTAATAATGGTCCGTGTTTACCCGAGGATATGCAGAATAATTTATTTGATTCCATGGTATCCATTAGAACCAAACAATCAACCGAGACCCATCTTGGATTAGGACTCTATATAGTTCGTTTAATCGCACAATTTCATCAAGCAGAGGTAGTCGCTTCTAACCTAGATACTAATAATGGTGTTAAATTTGAAATAAAATTTCCAGTATTAATGTAGCTAGACTAAAGAGTTGTTACGGGTTTTACTAACAATACACTTAAAAAGGATACTTATAAAATGAGTTCCAACTTAGCATTCCGGCTTGGAAATCGGAGTAGCCAAACTAAGACTCGCAAAAGATGCCATCCATGG
>CAYQUC010000049.1:0-24503 GCA_964420605.1 uncultured Thioalkalispiraceae bacterium
GAAGAAGGTCTTTATCGATGGTTATGCCACAATGTTGATCTAGAATAGATAATCATGGGCACAAAAATAAACTAATGGATAAATCTAATTGATATTATGCATTTTTGCACAATATTATTTATTACAAAACGTATTAAGTTAAATATCTTGCTTAACTTCTTTTAATTTTTTGATAATGCTATTCTGTAATCCTCCCATTCATAACCTCTACTTTTGACTTCGATTATTAATGGGATGACACAACGGAAAATAGTTTTATAAAACAACTTCATCTGGATCAGCAGGCTCAACTGTAAATGTCCAGCTTGTATCACAAAATAATATTTCATCTGGATCAGCAGGTTCAACTGTTTTAGTGTAAACAGTACTCAACATATCTAATTCATCAGGATCAGATGATTCTACAGTTTCTGTAAATGTCGTATGCCCACATATATACTCTGAAACGACATTCTTCCCATTGAGTAGAACATTTAATTGTTTTTGTGGACAATAGTTAAAATTTGCCGGTTTTATATCATGCTCTTCACTATAGTTCATAATATATGGCTTCATAGAAAACTCCTTATTTAGCAGGGGTTATAATTAGTATGTCTTTACTTGTTGAGTATCCAGATATATTTATTGTTTTGAAATCGGTATTATTAGAAAAAAGATTTAGCGTGTTCAATACTTGCTTATACTTTAATTTATTTTTATTTATCTTATTTTTGATTATATATACAGTCTTGACATCACGCGACAGCATATTATGTAAAAGTCTTGGTAACTCCTTTAACCCAACATTATTGAAAACACCTTTTTCATCAATAAGTGTAATTGATTTCATTTCACCTATTTTTTTTGAATGAGGAATGCTTTTTTCTGGAATAATTACAAAAGACATTGTTTGCATTAAAGATAAGATAAACACCAATAATACTGTTTTCACTAAATACTTCTCAATATTTTTCACGTAAGTAGAAAGTACATCTCTTTCTTCCTTCAAGTTATACCAATCAAAATATAGTGAAAAAGATAATTCTTTCAATGTAGCATTGTTTTTTATATCTAAAAACGTTGATCTTGAGATAGGTTTGTTTTTCGAGAAGTAATAAATAAATATTATACAATTCAAGTAATTGAGTATCACAAAAAAAAGTATAAATATCACTATAAAAGGTTGGGTGCCAGAATCCCATGTTGTGATTGTCTCATCAAAAAGGTAAACAACGTAACCTGCGATGACTAGAAGTATTGCACTGTAAGTGGAAACTTTATTTTGAAATAAAGCCTTTGCGTTACTTTCAATTTCTATTTTTTTATCTAGGTAGCGAGTATGAATTTTTAGCTCAGAATCTGTCTTGTCCTTCGATAATTCCTTATACGCATTAAGCTTTTCCTTTACAATATCTATTAAAGGCCAAGGCCTTATTTTGTTTAAATTAATTGTTTTTATAAAGTTAAATGTTCTGTTCTCATAACTTACTAAATATATCTTAATTAAACCAAATGAAATTCGTACTAATGAATATCTTTTTCTATAATTTAATTCAATGCTGCCAAACAAGTCATCCGAACTTATAGAAAAAAATGGAGATAAGTTAAAAAATTTAAGGAAAAACGTTTTTAATTTAGGCATGTTAACTCTTCCATAATTGCACCTGAGATATCTATTCCAAGCTCATATTCCAACCACAACCATTGACCATTGGCATTTAACTCTAAAAAAAAGTATTCATTATTTTTGACGACAAAATCAAAACATCCAAACTTTAGCTCAAATATGGATAACATTTTCTTACAGCAGTAAATTATCCAAGAAGGAACACTTATTATCTCATACTTAACTTGGCTGTCTTTTCTTCGCCAATCAACATTATCAGATGATATTATTTTAACTGGAAAAATGTTATTTCCAACAAATGTTATTCGAACATCATAATCTTTTTGAATGAAATCCTGAAAGTAAGAAGGACAATATTGTAAATTATCCATAGGTAAGTCCCAATCAACAATATTTGTTTGAACAATAATTTGAGCATCATTTTTCGCTATTTTACCAATTGATATAGGTTTTATAATACTTTCTATATCCATCTGAGGTTTTGCCCAGTTAAATGAATTTGTTATTCTTGAGGCCGGTGTATTAAATCCTAATTTCTTAGCCATTAGGCATTGAATAATTTTATTATTGGCTTTTCTGAGAAGAGAGGGTTTTGACATGCACTTCCCAGTAAAACTTTCTACAATCCCTTCAATATATGAAAATATTTCTTTATGAATAAAAGGTTGGTATTGACTTTCAATTATGTCGGTTAGGTCTGGTAATGATGGTTTCCTATAGTAAATTGCATCTACATCTTTTAAGTCATATTCCCAGTTTAAACTCTTAATTTTCACTCCATTCTCATTAACTATCATTTCATAGTCAGAGAACTTATCTACATTCAACCGTACGAATTCGATATGACTATATTTATTTATTAAATAATCACTAGTCAAATCCACAGTGCTTGTGATTATTAATATTGTATGTGACATATCATTATCTTTAATAATTTCCAATATTTTTATACGCTTAGTATCACCATCTACAAGCTAAAATCATTTAAAATATCCAATTCGACAGACTTAATTTTGTCATTGATTATCTTCAGAGTTGGACTGAATGATAGCATGTTAATTACAGACTCTATGTATCAGTTTATGGGGCTATGTGTGTCTCCAGGGTTATTACCTTACTTTATAAGCGGCATATATAGCAATAAAATATTTTGGCGTATGATTAAGCTGCTTAAATATAATAATGATCTTTTGTTAAAAATTTAAAGGCTCAACTAAATTCATATGAAAAAAGGTGTGAATAAAAGCGATTCGGTTAATGCGTTATCAAACTCACAGAGACAGCCGCTTGAGCTATATCTTGAGACAGTTAAAAAAAGCGCGAGCGCATTACAATACATACCACGACAAAATTTGTGCCATAAAATAATTGTGACAGCTCTTAACAAAAGTGGCTGTTCTTTGAAACATGTTCCATCAGAGCTTATTACTGAGGAAATATTATTACTTGCAGTTAAAAAAAGTCACTCAGCTATAAAATTCATACCGCCCCGTTTTCTTGTAGAAGAAGTTTTAATAAGATTAGCAAATACTAATGGATCTGTAATTCAATATATTCAAAGGAAGTATTTAACTGAAAACATATGTTTATCTGCGGTCAAAAACAACGGTCTCTCGTTTACTTATGTTCCTCAAAATCTACACACGCAGAAAATGTGCATCATTGCCTTTGAAAATGGTTTTTGGGATTTAAAACATATCAAAACAGGACACCAAACGGCTGCTATTTGTCGTAGCGCCATCACTCAAAGGGGATATTATCTTTCTTATGTACGCGAAGACTTTAGAACCGAAGAGTTATGTATCGAGGCATTATTAGATGATAGAAGAAGTATTGAGGACATTCCAAAAAAGATACTTGAGTCAAAAAGCTTATTGCATTTAGCTGCTAAAAAAGGATGCGATCTCAATTATGTTCCAGAGCATTTAAAGACATATGATCTATGTCTTGTGTTTATTCAATCAAATGGTGGAAACATAAAACATACTCCACTCGAAATAATTGATTATAAACTTGCCGAAGTTGCTTTAGCAGATAAATACAGGACTCAACTTTTAGAGCATATACCTCAAACATTAATAGATAACCAACTAATTGAAATAGCTATAAATAATGACGCTTCAAACATTCACTATGTTCCAGATGATTTAGTAACACCTCCTTTATTGAAAAAAGTTATTGAGCTAGATGGAAGTATTATAAAAACGATCCACGATCCTTCCGAAGAACTCTGCATTATAGCAGTAACACAACCGGGTAACTATCTTCGATACATTAAAGAAAAACATCAATCTAAATCGGTTATAAATGCTGCAATCAATTACAATAAAAATGCAAAAAAGTGGGTCATCAATCATTACAACAATTCAAGGTTAAAAGTGGATACCAGCACCCTACCTTTAAATTCTTTACAAAGTGCAGAAGTAGCTCGTTTAAAAAAATTAAAATACTGTGACTATTTAGAATCAGAACACTGGAAGAATTTTCGAACTACCGTTCGAATACATTTTAATAATCGATGTCAGCTTTGTGGGAAAATGACACCTCCTTTAGATGCACACCATAATAACTACGAAAGAATCGGTGAAGAATTAATAACTGATGTCGTATTGATATGCCGAGACTGTCACCAAAAGCATCATGATATTCTAATAGCTAAGCAATAATTGAAATAATTACATTGGAGTAAATATGACTGAAAGAGAGAAAGATTTAGATAAAAAAGAACAAGAGTTTTCGCAAGGATGGTTCGATTATCTTAATATTGAAATTGGTTACCTTTCAGTGCTATTGGCTTTAGGCGCATCAAGCACAAACCACCCAGCAACAATAGCAAAATTGTCTTTAGTTTTTATGATTTTGTTTCATATTGTAAAGGGGCGATCATTTTTTTATGGCGTAGAACAACTACACAATAATGACAGTAGGCATTTTACGTTATTAAATACTTTCAAAAAAATATTTGTATTATTGTTTGGTTATGCAGCACTGATTTTAGTTGCCTTTAGTGACAAATTTGGTTACGAAAATTGGTTTCTATATTATTAATAAAGGATTAAAACAGTGGATACCCTTTGAAATATACGATATTGCCTAAAATTAAACCATCTAATTCTTGTTGGTATTTCCACATTTTGCTAACATCAAATGACTCTAATAAGCATGGAACGCTAACATGAAACTCACTAATAAAAATGCTCCAGCACATATCCTGACAGAACTATCCCCACTTGAAGTTGCTATTTCTAAATTTGAGAAAAAAGCTACTCGCTACTACAAATCAAAATCAAGAATACCTGAGAATGAAACTGAAATAGAAAGGATAAATCGGGAAAAGGAGTTAGCCGGAGTATTAAGACACTTAAAACACGAGCGTCGTCATATCTCAACCCTTGCTCAAATTCAGACACGACTACAAGCATACCAAAATAAAGGTCGGGTAATGGATGTAAATGATATGCTTTTAGAGGAACATCATCCTACTGGTGAATTAGTCAAAAACTTAAGAGCAGCGTGTCGCCCATCACCCAGCAATAAGCGCCACAGTCCACACCATATAGTACAAGGGAAAGGTAGAACACCACAGAATGCTGATGCAAGATTACTTATGCATGAGTGTGGTATTCGTATAAATGACCCAGACAATGGTGTCTGGATGCCGCGTACTGTAGAAGACAAAGGATACTGGTCAACCCGTAATCAACCTGCACATGAAGAAATACATACGCACAATTATGAACGTTGGATTTTCACTCAAACACGCGGTATGGAAACTGAATTTACATTTAGGTCTAAATTAGTAAAAATTCGCATCTTACTGAGAGATGGCAAACAGCCACCAAAAGTAACTGAGAAATATTGTAAGAATAAACCGTGGAATGGTATCGCATGACAACATATAAAATAATTAGAGATACAGATAACTTTATGCATTTTAGTTTAGATTTAAAAATGGTAGTGGATGCATTAGGTAATAAATTTGGTCGTATGAAAGTGATGCATTTTAGCAAACACAATTTGAAATTTTCTGATGATTGGGAAGATTTTAAATGTTCATTTGTACAACCAGAAGGACTAACTACTGCTAATAAGTTACCAGATATAACAACTTGGCGATTAGCTGATCTCGTGCTATCAGAGAAAGCTTTTAGCATTTTAAGAGACGCACTTAGTGCTTATGGTGAGTTCTTGCCTCTTACGTGCAATGGAGAATCCTACTACATCTTTAATTGCCTGACTGAAGGTAAAGTAAATGAAAACCTTAGCGTCAGAAACGTCCTAGATGATGTTGTCATGGATGTGAATAAATTGTCATTTGATTCTGATGATGTTGCTGATAAGTTAGTTTTCAAGTCACTTTACCAAGGTGCTACGGACTTATTTTGTAATGATAAGTTTAAGGATTTAGTGCAAACAAATGATTTGAGAGGGATTGATTTCAGTGAGAATATTCTTGAAATGTTTTAATAATAGTATTGTCCGAAAGTAGAGCTTTGGAATAAAGGACTACTGTCGACCCGCTTGCTGCCTCGGTTTACTTGTTATTGATAATAAGACCGGAACGGTATGATACAGTGCTTTTTATATGGCTTAATAAATAATATTTTTAATGGTGTCTAATTATATATTATTAAATTTTTTACATTTGTTGCGTTTTTTTACATTAAGCTTACTAGCTAATACTGAACAACTATCCCTCACCTCTATAGGGAAGTCTGTTGTGGATATAATGGAGCCTCTATCCTTACCGTTAAAAATATAGTAACGAATCGTTACCATTGATTATTTGTCTTTTGTGCTTTATATTTTATTAATGAAAATAAGCAAAGAAGAATTAAAAGTATTACGAACAAATTTCGGGATGTATCCGAATAACCCTGTCAGATATATTGTACATAACAGTATGAGAGAGAAGTCAGTTGTCACAGAATTATTTGACAGCTTTGATATAGAAGACAGTTATGATCATGTTATTAGCGTTATGCATCTTATACTACTGAAAAAATTATTTGATATAGATGTCTATAAAAATAAAGATTTTCTAGGTCTTTTAGAAATGATTAAGTATGTTGGTTATGAATATTTACAGGGTAAAAAACTATCAAGTTTTATATATGGTTATGGTGACATTAAGAGTCTTGATTTAACTGATTTAAAAAATACTGGTTCTATAAATATGGGGTCATTATTGTTTCATGGGTTTATTGGTCTTTTTATGCTGGGTAGATTTCCAATTTCATTTATACCTGAATTAAAACAAGCGATAAATTTTACTGCCGAGTACAAAATTAATAATAACGTCGTAACAATGCCTCTACCAGATATTTTATGTAAAAATACATCTATTAAAAAATTTAAAACGCAATAAATCAAAGATTTAGGAGTCGATATAAAATATAGAGTAGAAGATGTGAGTTCTACAGGTATTGATGCGTTTCGTGATAAACATGGAGTAACGCATTTATTATCTTTTCCTGATGGTCAGTTTGTGGGTGTCATTATTTATATTATCGGGAAGATTCAAATCCAACAAAGGATTTCTTGTTGTTGAAAAAAATTGAATATTATAAGCCAAACAAAAAGTAGTTTGTGTGTGTTTTATTTAGTTAACACAAAATTTTAACCATATCATTTTATTCTATATGGATTTGATGTTGTGGGTGGGGTATTTATGTTTTTAGTATTTTTTGTATTAAGTAATGTTGGTGTATTTGTAGGATCTACTAGCCCTTGTGAACGCAAACTTTTGTATGCTTTATTGAATAAGTAACTATCGTGCTTATTCTTGATTTTTATTTTAACTCCGACTTTTATCGCTCCTTCATAGGCTGAAGCTTTAAATTCATCATCTCCAGTCACTGTTATTTCTTTCCAGCCTTTTAGTTTAACTAATTGTAGAGCCGCTTTTATTGCTGTAACTTTATTTTCTGTGATTCTAACTTGAATGCTATCACCACTATCAATGATGACTCCTGTTTTATTTTTTAATTGTATAGAGCCGTTGCCAAGGCGATCGATTTTCCAATAACGTAATAAATCTGAATTATATAATCTCTGACCATACGATTCTTCGAGTAGCTTTTTCTTCTTATTTCTTTGTTGTTTTACGCTTGAATTATTAGATAATATATTTAACTCGAATTTAATTATATTTTTTATTTCAGGTTTGTTTCTAGGGTGGGTATATTTGTCTAGTGAAGCATTATTTATATTTTTCATTTCGTCAAGCTGTTCACGGACGGCATCTACGTAAGGAAGTGGGTAATTAACTTTCTTCATGAATTCTTTTTTCTTGATTGTTGGTAATCCACCTTGCTTACGGTGGATGTTTATTGATCTGAGTAGTGGTGTTACATGTCCATCGCTATCGACAATAACAGGAGTGCCA
This sequence comes from uncultured Thioalkalispiraceae bacterium, assembly GCA_964420605.1. GTDB lineage: Bacteria > Pseudomonadota > Gammaproteobacteria > UBA6429 > Thiohalophilaceae > CAYQUC01. The sequence continues at coordinate 7,995 of CAYQUC010000049.1, forward strand.
CTTTTATCTCCATCGGCCATGATGTAGCCTTTATCATTTAATGCGGCCTTAAATGATGTCGGTGAATCTGACTGTGCCCATGCGTCGGCAACATGTTCGCGAATAATGTCTAAGTTATAACCTTGTTTAATCATTTGTGATTCGGAGTGAGTATACTTCGCTACAGTCTGATTACGTCTAGAAATTCCTTCAGCATATAACTTTGCTGCTACATTTTTTAAGCCCATTTTTTTTAAATATATAATCACAGATTTATTGTGTTTTCCTTGAGTTATTGGGTGGTTTAACATGACTTCCATAATTCTTGATACTTTTTCATTTTTTGGGTATGTCCAGCTCAAGTTAATAGCCTTTCCAGTAGCAGCGTTAACTCTTTCGTATACTCGATGCCTGTGTGTACGACCGTGTTTAAAATGTTCTATTTCTATATATGCTGTTTTTTGTAGTTTGTTTACTTCTTCATAAACCCGCCATGTTTTTTCCCAATCGGCAGATGACATCTCAATGCATGGGCTCGGTGAAACTGAAACATGCAGAAGATGTTTCCTGCAATTTGAACCATTCGAAGTCGCTTGAAATAGCTCTAACGCCCCTAAAATGGTTTCGTCTAAAACGTCACGCGAACCTATTACAGTGACTTTTTCATTTTCACCAGATGCTAAATGACATGCCAACTCTAAATAGCCTGATCTTTGTGATGATTTAATTATCATCTCGTTTTAACCCCAAGAGCTTGTACTAATGAATTCTTGATTTCAATTAAAGTATATTTTATGGCTTTTAACCTAACTTTTTCAATTTGGTAATTATCCGTAGAATTCATTCTTTTTGCGATTTGATTAATGTTACTGCCCACTTTGTTTGTCGCGCCTAGTAACTTTCGCAAGGCTTCTAAATCGGCTGGTATTCGAGCTTGTCGCGTCGGCATGCTGTATGCCGCGTCTCCGCAAACTCGATATTTTATTAAACCGCTAAGAGACAACATTGATTTTTCAGCATCAAATTCGAGCATTTTTTTTACTTCGGGTGTAACTCGAAAGGTGACTACTACTGTCTGTTGTCGGTTTCTATCTTTCATGATCTCTCTCTTGATCTTGATTTGGGATTCAACAAGGGCGCAGCCCTTTTGCAAGCTGTGCGGTAATACTTTGTATTACCGCACATGGCTTGCTTATGTTTTATCTTTTCGATAAAACATAAGATACAGGAGATTGATGTTGTTACAAGCCAGATAATCTGGGTATAAAAAGGGTGTATAAAAATATAAAATATTTAATAAACGGTATGTTTACATATTGGATGTTTCTCTGTTTAATTTTTAATTTGTATTAAATATTACAAAGCTATATGTATGGCTCATTGTTGATCAGCTTTAAAAATAAATTTATTTGTGAAATTATTAATCAATTTGAATATATGCTACGAAAATCTGCATATTTGAAATCTTACCGGTATCGGTAAGGTTTATGTTATTCCCTCATGTGTATCATTTTTAAATAACCTTATTTTGAATAATCTTACCGGTATCGGTAAGATTTATGTTATTCCCTCAGCAGTATCATTTTTAAATAACTTTATTTTGGATATATTACCGGTACCGGTAATATTTTTGTTATTTCCTCATGTTTATCATTTTTAGATAACCTTATTTTGAAAATCTTACCGGTAACGGTAAGATTTAAGTTCTGCTCAGCTTGTTTTTAGGGGGAGATATATAAAATGACAGCTAAATGAAATTTCAATCGATTATTATTACAATAATGAATGTAAATTAATTATTGATGTATTTTTAATCACTGAAAAGATGGGTAGTAATGAAGTTGGAAAAGAGAAAAAAGGTCTTTTAAAATTATAGATATTATAAATTGGTTAAAAACTAATCACTAAATTCAAATAAATCTTTAACTTCAATATTTAGTATCTCAGCAAACTGATCCAGAACATCAAATTTTGTACCGTTTATCCCTCTTTCGATATTACTAATTGTATCAATTGATAAACCAGTCAGATTCGCCAATTCTTCTTGCGTAATACCAGCTTGCTTTCTAAGCAGTTGCAAACGTTCACCGAATTTTTCCTTAAGTTGAGACATGCCTAAAGAATATTGCAGTAAGATATTATTCGTAACGGAGTTGAACTACGGATTATAAATAGGTAGAATGGGCTTGATTAGAATTGGGTTTATATCGGGTGTTATTTATAAGATTTTGAAAATAAGTTTGTTTTCGTTAAATGGAATACATTATAGCGTCGTGTTTTGTTGTTTGTTCAGCTTGTATTCAGATTGAGACATATAAAATAAGAAGCAAGTGAACTGCTCAACACCGATATTGTTCATAACAATTATTAAAATATTTACTATAAATTTAAAAACAATCACCAACTACGGTGTTTTGTATAAAAATAATTATAAGGAGATGTAATGGAATTCATTGTAGGTATAGCTGTAATACTAGCAATTATTGTGTTCTTTTCAATGATGTCTAAAAGTAAAGCGAATCGTCTTTATAATGATGCGCTCATTAAATTTAGCTTTAAACATGATTATATCTCAACGAATCGAGATATATCCATCGAGTCACAGAGTAAAAGAATTATGATTAATACTCCTGCTGGATATAAAGTTTATGAATCTCAAGATGTATCAAGTTGGTCAATTGGTCATGCTTATCGTGATGAGCACCCAAAATATTACCTAGAATTTATCGTGAAAGACTTAGACTGCCCAAATATTAAAGTATGGTTTGGAGGATTTAGTCAAGAGCGCGATACATGGAATGCAAGGGTTACAGCTCTTTATAACGGTTAACTCATAGTTGTCTGAACTATCATTATGATATTGGTTAGTTTTTGGGTTTGCATAACTATAAACAATAAAAAAATATATAAATAGGAGATACATTATGGTGAAGACAATGGAATACATTGTTCAAGATGCTATAAGGTTATATGGAAACAGTCATGACGGTACGATTGACTCTATAACTTCAACCGCTAGATTTACAGATGATCTTATATGGTTCCCAGTAACAGCAGGGATTTCATTATTGTTTTTAATGCTAGCGGTTATTCCTAGCCCTAAAAACTTTCAAATTTCACTCCAAGGTAGGTTAGGAGGAGTGTTTCTTGTCTTTATCATAAACACGATTGGTGGCGGGTTTCTAACAGGGCCACTTGGGATGTATGCATATGTTAACTGGAATACCATGTGGCATATTTTTGATACCTTCAACAAATATACGAGTTTTCGTTTGTTTTGGTAAATATTTAGCTTGTTAATAAATTCAAACAAATAATAAAAATAGATTTTCATCTCCTAGATTAAGTTGTTCAGGAAGCTGTATGCAAAATTGTATAATACGTTTAAGAATAAAATATATTTTTTTTGTCGGAATATCGATATTTTTTATTTCTAGCTGTGCAAGTGTTCCAATTAATCCTCTTCCTAAAGATGCTAGAACAGATGGTTTAGTGAAGAAAATAACTGTCAGAAAATTAATCTGTCATTCTTGTGACGGTGGCGCACCAAAAATTAAAAAAGTTACAACATCTAAGCGTAAAAAATACCAACCTATAGTATTAGAAGTAAAATAAATTGCCATCTAAATCATTAAAATATTGGGTTCTTACCTTATTTGTCTTAAACATAATTTACTTAGTAGTTGAGTTTGCATTTAATGCTCATTTGGTAGATACCGCTAGCAATATTGGTCTTACTCAAGACCAGGTTAATTCTGTTGAACATATAGGACGAATTGTATCCGGTATTGGTTTTGCATTATTAATGAGTGGACTAATACCTTTAAAAATGCGTGAATCACATGGTAACGTGTTTGCACTATGGTTATGTTTTATTGTTTGTGTTCCAGTAATGTATTTTGGGCAGCGCGCAGTAATTGATTATGTTGTAGAGAATAAATTTACTGCTGAAGATCGGCAATTAGCGCAATACTCAATATTACTGAAATCGGGAATAGCGAAAAACACAATAAAATTTAAGGGTATCGATTTTGACCCCAAGTTAAATGATTCACCAGAACAAAAAACATTTTTATCCTTGATCGGTGCTGTTGTATTTCAGTCAAACAGCCTTATTTCAAACATTAAGAAACAACAAAATACCATTGCTCAGAGATATGTTCATAATGTTGTTGTTGATAAAGAAGGTGAATATTGGGATGAATATTCGAAAGCACGTCTTGATTTTAATAATCGTTGGGAATCGTATAAAAAACACTCTCGCGAGTATGTTAAGGAACATAATAAAATTGATAAACGTATTGATGGGTTATGGCGTGATGTGGAAAGTAATATTAAAAGTAAATGGGGTGAGTATAAAGAAGGGGTTGAATCCTATAAGAATAGGTCTTATCAAAAATCAGATCAGGTTAGACATAACTTAGATAAATATTTTAAAGGTCGATCAAAATGTAGAAATAAATCATGCCAGAATAGATATGATAAAAAATATGAGTCACAAATTAAAAATAGCTTTGGGAAACACATTGAGCCAAAATTTTGGCTTACAAAAAAGAGCTTAAGCTGGTCTGAACGTAACTGTAAGAAAACAAAAAGTGGAAGAAACTGCAAAACTAGTATTGTGGAATTAATAAATGTTTTCGGTTGGTTTGAAGACAAGGATAAGAAAATTTGGGATAAATCAAGAGTTGCTGTTGGAGAAAGGCTCATTGTATTAAATGAAGATAAATTCAAATCTAATTCTGGCGGTTATCCCTATAACATTAAAAGCTTACCCAGTTTTAAATATTACAGTGTGACTGTCAATAAATTACGTAAAAACCTTAAGCAAAAAGGCATTAAGCTAGGAGAGAACTGGAAAGTAAAAAAAGATGCTGCTTTTATTAGGGCTGCGGAAAGAAAAATACGAAAAGATATTGATTCTCAATGGTATAAAACATCCATCAAACTTTTCGGTATGAAAATAACACCTAATTTAAAGTATGAATCTTTTATTCGAACGAAGCTAGTAGAAAATAAATTGCGAAAATCACTTGGAGAGAATTACATAAGAAATATGCGGCCAGATTATAACCAAGAAGATTTTTTCCAAAAAATACTAAAACCATTGATTAAACGTAATGCACGAAAAATATTAAAAGAACTGCATGCTGAAACAAAAGAATTTGAAAATGGGAGGAAATATGCAGAAAAAGGCAAACAATACCTTCGTTCTCTTATTGTGCCGCCAATTAGTTTAGGTTTGTCACTGTTTTTTGCACTTATTGCATTAATTAAACTACCTCTTGCTGCCATAAAACTTGTGCATTTATTTAAAAATATAACGTCTAGCATTACATCAAACAGCAAATTACAGGCATCTATACTCTTGGTTACAAGTCTAATAATCATTTTCCTTCCTTTTGCAGTTATAGATAATAAATTTAGCTCAGACAAATCGGGGTTCCGGATACTTTTAAATGATGCCACAAGTAATAATTTCCTCATTGGCAATTATATTGAATGGATAATTAGGACTCAGCCTATTGTTTATCCTATAGGGCGCAGTCTGCCGGTTTTTTCTAAACTATAGAAAATATAAAAACAAATTAAATTTAAAACTATGTAACTATAAAACAGAAGGGTATTAGATGAATAAAAACAAAGAGAACGATGTTCAGGAAGCTATTAGGCTTTACGGTAATAGTCATGACGGTACAATTGACTCAATAACTTCATCGGTAGGATTCTCGGGCGACATACTATGGCTGTTAGTAGCGGCGGCTATTACAGTAATTTTTGCGATACTTATTATAGCGCCAAGCACTAAAAATCTTCATATAACATATCAATCAAGACTTGGAGCCTTAGCCATTATATTTATAACAAATACGATAGCACAAGTTGTATTAACCGGCGCTTTCGGTATGTATTTATATGTGAACTGGGAAACGGTATGGCACATTCTTAACACGATAAATTACTATATAAGTTTTCGATGATTTCTATAGAAGTTATGGGTGTAATAAAAAACAAGTATTAGTCGATAAATATACAAAAAAGTAAGAATGCTAGAAATATTCAGCTTAGGTTACGTTTCGTTACATTATGATATAAGAAAAAAATAATAATTAAATATAAAGGGGTTAAACATGGATACGACCAGAATATTATTTAAACATAAGGGGAAAACTATAGGGTTTGATAAAATGTCAGGCGTAATAGTAGATATCAGAGAAAATGCAAGAGTCGATGTTATTAATAAAAATCGTGGCTTAGGCGTAAAAGATACCCATTTCAATAATGTTGCCACTCAGAGTTATTTGGTTAAGCTAGACGAAGAATATCGTTCAAAAGATAATCCAGATGAAGAAATTCCTTTTGAATTAATTAATCAAAATGCAGATTTTAGGGAAGGTCACCGTGTATCACTTATCTCTATGTTTAGTTACGATGAGAAATTACCCGATGATGGACAAATTTACACTGATGCTATTGATGCTGGTGCAGTCAATCATAATACGTCAAGTAAATATAATATAACGAATAGCCAGTATACTAATAATGCGTTTCTATTCGAAGGAATTTCTAACGTAAAAGTATTAATAAACTTATTAATCATCGTTGCTTTTGTTGTTATGGGGATCGCTTATGCCTATTACACCTGTGATGGATGTAATACCGTATATACAAGCAGTATGTATAATGTACCAACATTAGCAAATTCTTTGGGTAAATCAATATACCCATGGGCAGGGTTCGGTGTTGGTTTATTGTTTTCGTTTTTTCAAGCAATTAATAGAAGCATTAGGGTCAACCAGACGCTTACAGCCATTAGTGTCATAAAAAACCAAGTGTTTGAAAAAATACTGAGTAATGCAAAAAGTAAATAATATCAATAATGCTTGTGCCTCAGGATATAAAAGTGACGGTTGTGGTTGAAAATAACCGTAGTAAATTAGATATAATTATTGAGTCGATATATGGGGTACCAATCTATGAAAATGTCGCGTTTAGATAATTGTGCAAATTGTGAAAAATCAATGACCTTACACGCTAGAAATGAACAGGATGTTTTGCGTTGTGATCATTGTGGATATGAGCAACTTAAGGAGACAAAAGAACGATTAGAGAGCATTGCTGATTTTTTATGTACAGAATTATATGGTTGGGGGGTTGATAAGATCTTAATTAAAGATGAAGAAATTGATCTTGAAATTGCACTAAAGGCTGATGCTGTTCTTCCCTTGATTGTGGATCATTATATTTCACAAGCTGGTGCTGATAATGATTTGCCTTATAAGGTTGTTCATGATGAGAGAAGTCTCTTAAAGTATCGTGTTATTTATCATGGGAACTCAAAAAGTACTAAACCTGATGAATATAAATTACTGGGTGTTTTATCTGATCTATATACAGAGACAAGAGAAAGGAATCCTGAATATGAACGTTATATTAATGTAAATATTTTACTTGAGGATGATCTTGATATGGAAAAAGAGGATGAAAATTCGTTAGCTGAGGAGAAATTTCCAATTGTTCTTTCTATGGTAGAAGACAGAATCGAAGCATCACAACTAGGTTTATTTAAAACATTAAAAAATGAAGGTGTTGACCTTATTAAAATAGATTGTGTCTCAACAATTAAAGATAAATTAAATAATGAATTCCCTTGGTTTGAAAAAGTTACTGAGATTATTTTTTCACAACTATCTGTTCGAGTACAAGGGGATAAGGTTTTCTGCCTAACTCCAATATTACTTTTAGGTGATCCGGGCATTGGTAAAACTGCTTATTGTTCACGTTTAGCTGAGTTATCTAAAGTGCCATATCGTATGCTTGGATTGGCAGGTACTTCATCTAACCATATTTTAGCGGGTACAGAAAGAGGTTGGTCAACAGCGAAATCATCATTGGTAGTTCAAACTATTTTAGATCATAAAATCGGGAACCCATTAATTATTTTGGATGAGTTAGATAAAGCTGGAGGAAGTGAACACAATGGTCATCCTGTTCAGACTTTACTTGGTTTATTAGAGCCTAGTTCATCAAAAAATTGGTTAGATCCATTTTTAATGGGACATGTAGATTTGTCGTACGTGAGCTGGGTTGCTACTGCTAATGATATTAGTCAACTGCCAAAAACATTGCTGTCTAGGATGCGTGTAATAAATGTAGAAAGCCCACAGAAAGAACACTATCCAGCTATTATCAATCGTACTCGACATACTTTTGCAAAAGATAATGGTATTGATGTTCGCTTAATTCCTCAATTTAGTGAGGTTGAGTGGAACTGGATAGAGCAATATTATAAAACGCCTCGTATGGCACGTAAGGCAACAGAAGTGTTAGTGCGGAATATGGTGTTAGGTGGCCCTGGACAAGTGATTCATTAATAAAGAGAAACATGTATGACTAATATAAAGAAGATAATTTTATTATTAAGTTTAGTGAGCACAGTACCTGCTATGGCAGAAGAGTTTGATGATAGTGTTTGTATGCCGAAGGTGTTTAGCAATACAAAAGTAAATAATTATTTGCAACAAATACAAGGGTTAAATGATTTATCGATTAAATCTAGCTCAAAGGATTACGTCGAACAAATGAATAAAATTTATGGTGCAACAAAGCCGTCATTTAAACATTGTAAAATAGGACAGTGGATACCATCTTTAAGCACGAGTTATGCATTGGAGTATTGTGATTTTTCTAAAACTCCCGCAAGCGCAGCTACTTTAGGTGCATGTATATATCGTGGAAAACAAAGAAATATTGTGCGCAAATAATTACATATAGGGTAGCACTATGAAAGTTTATCTCGACGATGAAAGACAAACACCAGATGGTTGGGTTCGAGTATATTGGCCAGAAGAGGCTATTGATCTTTTAAAAACAGGAAAAGTCAAAGAAATTAGTCTAGATCATGACCTTGGTGATGATGAGCACGGTACTGGTTATGATGTTGTGCTTTGGATAGAGGAAGCAGTTATAACGCAGGGATTTACTCCTCCTTCGATGGGAGTTCATTCTGCTAATCCATCAGCTAGAGATAAAATGGAGCTGGGAATTAAGAGCATTCTAAAACATGCAATATCTTAGTCCAATCTTATCAATTTCAACGTTTTTTAGTCTGAGTTTTTAAAGATATAACTATTAATTACTATGATTGATTTAAGTAAATTTAAACTAGTGAATGACTTTAACTTAAATATGCTATCAGTGGCTGTAGGCGCATCTGTAGATGATTTTATATTTATTGCTCATAAACATGAAAGTAAATATTCTGGTGTATATACCCTAGCGTATGACTCTATGGAAGTAGAATTATCAGAGCATGTAGGCGTTGGTATAAAACTATTAAATAAAAGTCTAACACTTTCTAAGCTAAACAGAATTATGGGGGTTACGAAATTTGAGATATCTTATGTAGATATACCCGATGACGGTAACCCATTATGCATTGAGGTAAGTCAAAGAATATATTTTGTTTCAGATCAAGTTCATGCAGTTTGTCCATTTATACAAGGAACTAATATTGTTAAATCCATTCATATAGGGGCACATGAAGAACCGGTTGAAATTGAATACCCAGTATTTGATGTTGAATGTTTGAAATTAAATTAATTAAAGAAATAATCCAACAGCAATACCTAAATCATTAGCAAAAAGTGAAAAGTCACAAAGAAAAATGTAAAGGTTGATTAAATATATTATATCAATCTTACAATTTCACATAGATTTATTTATATGAGAAATAAAATGAAAATTCAAATTTTATCGGATTTGCACAACGAGTTCCTTAGAAATGCAGGACTTGCACAGTCCCGAGGCGATTTTAATTCTAAAGTATGGGAAGGTGTTATTCCAAAAACAGATGCAGATCTAATTGTTCTTGCAGGAGATATTGATATAGGGACTAAAGGAGTTAAGTGGGCTATCCAAGAGTCAAACCATCTTAATGTTCCAATGATCTATGTTGCAGGAAATCACGAATATTATAATCGCGAATATTACAGCACATTAAAAAAAATGCGTGATACTAGTAAGGGAACAAATGTTCACTTTTTAGAACGCACCGAAATCATTATAGAAAATATAAGGATTTTAGGGACTACGTTATGGACTGATTACAACGTTGTTCCTGATCAAGATGTACGTCAAGTATTGAATGAATGTGAATATGCATTAAACGATCACCGTGTAATACGCATTGCAGGACAAGGATATTTTAGTACCTTGAATGCAAGGAAAATAAATCACGAATCAGTGAAGTGGCTTGAAGGTAAATTAAATGATGATACTAAGATGAAAACTCTAGTTGTAACCCATCATGGGCCATCAATTTTATGCCAACATAAAAAATATCCAGTGAGCGCAATTTCTGGCGCATTTCATTCAGACTTAGATGAATTGGTTTCAAAAGCCGATTGCTGGGTATATGGTCACACACATTCAAATTTAGATACGATGGTGAAAGGTTGTCGTTTAATCAGTAATCAGCCAGGTTATCCAAGTGAAGATGTTGATGGCTTTGATTCTATTAAGGTTGTGGAATTATGACAATTGAGTATCGAGTCATACCTCATTAATATTTATCGGTATCCATACGGTTATTATGACTGGGAACGTAATGCTCAGGTGTTACATGGAATTACAAAACAATATTTATCCGAAAAAGGTAAGGAGCCACAGTTTATTGTTGACTGTACCGTTAGTCACCAAATGCCTGAATCATTTCAACTTAAATTGAAAATGGTGTCCCCGACAAAAATCGAACCTGTAACCTACGCCTTAACTGGGACGATTACTTTTTAGGTAGGTGGTTTTATTTCCCTCTCCTGTTGGCATCGTTTTTCTTTCGTTGATATTTTTTAATTGAGCATAAGTTTTGTAAGCCTGGAAGAAAACGCGACTCTGTATTGATTTAATTTAATTCCCAGATCCTCTACCTCTTTATTGTCTGTACCGACAACCGCATAATATTCTTTTTGTAGCGTACACATCGTGTCGATGATTTCAGAGAATTTCTGGACATGTTCGCCTTCCGTTTCTAATTGACTAAGATATACTTTTAATTTGTTGCTATTCATCTCTCGTTCACTCATTTTTAAAGTCTCTTTTTGTCGGGATGGGATAACTAAATATCACAAACTTTAATAAATTTTTGATCCTGCTTGAATTCAAAACCACAGCTTTCACAAAGTCCAATATGTTCAATAAAACCACCATGTGATTTGTACGTGTACCTCTGGACATAATCATCATAGCTTTTCTTGCCACAGTGTTCGCAAGGGTCAGATTCATCATTACTCATATTTTCATGCTCATTTCTGTGTTTGTATTTATTTTAAACATTTTAATCGCGATATGGATCAGCTCTATTTGTGCGTCAGTTTTTTTCTTATATCCAAATCTTTTGTCAGCGCTTGTTAACTCTGAGCCATTTAAATTTAAGTCGTTATACGTGACATAGTAGTTTCTGACATACCCCTTATATTTAGAACTTTTTATTTTAGCGGTGAACCCTTTCATCACTAAGTATTCTGTACAGTTTGTAAAATCTAAACGAGTAAAACTTTTTAGCCCAGCCTGGTCTAATTTATTGGCTGTTGCACAGATGACTTTCTCTAAATCGTTTATTTTCATAACTACCCCTTACTTTTTATTTTCAATATAAAAACAACATAAATGAATTTTATTCATCTAGTCCAAAATTAAGTATCTTTATATTTTTTCTCCAAAAATAAAATCGCTTCCTCGAACAATTTTGTTGGCACTCCCCATAATTTCCGTTCAGGATTCCAGCTGGCCATAAACTGCGCTTTTAAATCGTCTTTGAATTTGTAGGTGTTGAATTTATTTGGAATGAATTTAAGTTCAACTTTTTTTATCCAAGATTTTGCTGTAGATATTCGCTTTGCTTGTGGAAGAGTGATTTCATTTGTTGATATAAAATCAAAGCGTATATCTCGCCCCCATTCGACTTGCCTTTCAGTCCCCGACAAATTCGGTAAAATATTTTTTTCTTCAAATTCTGCCAGACGTAAAATTCTATCTGTGACTTTTTTTTGCTCTTCGCAACCAAGCTCCATCATTTCATTGGCCATGGCCAATAATTTATTTTCGGGTTCAGTGACAAAATATTTCGTAAATTTTAAAAATGGCGATTCATCGAGCACAGAGGAAATCCAAAAATTAGCACTATCAGTTTCCCGAATAAATTCAAAAAAGTGCATTAAATTTGGCTGCGCGATGTTGCAAGCTTTTAATGTTTTACCGAAAGCATCTTCGCCTATTTCGAGAGCAGGATCTTGAACTAAAACAGCTTGCCGAAGTCTGGCAAAAGCAATAGCACGAAGCCTTATTGCAAGTTCAGATTGATAGTTACTACCATCAAAAATTTTACCGTCTGTAATATTGCAAGGTTTGAGGCCATCTGTGATCAGATCAGTTTCGAGCAGTTTGACTCTATCGGGGAGCATAGCCTGCCTCCTCGAGAGCATCTTGAAGCAGAATAATTGCTGAACGCATAATGTAGGGTTCCTCCGAGGAGGCAGGATCAGATAGCTCTTGGAAGTGCGTGAAGGTAATCCGTTTGACTAGCTGTGCCATTATCCAGGCTTGATTATCTTCTAGCTCAAATGTAACCAAAACTTTTTTGGTTATTAATCTGTCTTCTTGTGATTGTACAAATTCCTCAATATTAGGATTATCAATTTCTAAATTTGGTAACTCGATTAAAAAATCAAGTTCATGGTTATCATCAAGTTTGCTCATAATATTGAGCTTTCTTTTAAATTCACTTTCCATAATTTTATTCCTCTATTCCAAAATCAATAGTCTTAATTTTTAGCTTTTTCCCTTTTTCCCTTTTATTAAGCTCAATGTAACTCTTCATGAATGAGCGAATAAGACCAGCACAGTTTGCCTCTTGTTTTTTACATATTTTTAAAAAATCATCACGAATTTTTTTATCGACTCTGATTTGATATGTTATTTTTTCTGTTGCCATCATTCTGATCCTTCTTTGCAAGATGTACGTACATTATAATACGTTGTACGTTGAAATCAAGAGTTTTTTGAAATAAAATCCTTTTATTTCAATAGGTTACTGTCAATAGCTACATATTATTTACATATATAAATGTTTGTTTTAAGGAGTTTTTATTTTTTGTTTGTCATGATGTTAATTTTGAAAATGGTTATGGTGTTTGAATTTCACAGTACCTTTGAATCGACTGGTTCTTCACTTTGATTAACGTCTTTTATTTTAAAATCAATAGAGCGCGGTAGCGCTCCTTTTAATGAGCTAGGGATGGCGAGTATGGACAAGCCGTAGAGACGGCTTGAGCTCTAGCCCTGAAATTTTCAGTTATTCACAGGTTTGCCGTGGTAATAATAGGATGGATATAAAGGAATACAGGGAGAACTACAGGGGTGGGCAAAAAAGTGAGGCTGCGCATAGGTTTCCTGCTGTTTCATGTACCGTTTATGCAATTTTATGTAACCGTTTATGCATTTAAAACTCATCATAAAAACAATAAAAATATAATGAAATCAAATGGTTGTGTGAAAAATAAATGGTTTTTTCCGATGTAATCGTTTATGCATAATTAATGTAACCGTTTATGCAGGGATAAGTATGGTTATCCCCATACTTATTAACACCCTCACAAGCACATGATTTTCTTAATATTTCGCTACTAACGCTGCAAGACAGTAATTATGTTTGACCTTGCATAAATTGATTATTTGTAACCGTTTATGCATCGTTTTTATACACCACAGATTTTACTGACGGCCTACCTTGTTTCAACAATATCCCACTTTTGTCTTTTAAGATTGTTATCTGTGCTCCACTGTATAATTTAACGACCTTCGCCAATTGATTTTTAAATTTATTTTGGAAGTGGTCTGGGCGTCCATAATCCGATCCGAATTGCAGCTCTAAAGTTGGCCATCTAATCCTCTGTGGACGTCTAACTTTGTACATTTTGTAAGTTAGCCAACAATATATATCAATAGCCATTGATGATTGTCGTATATCAGGATGTTGAAGAATTCGTAAATCGATTGGAACGGGACTTTTTATAATAGACTGAAAAAATTTTTCGCTAAGTTCAATTTCAGACTCCCATATCGAGAAATTATCAGGGCTTTTATCGTTCCACCAAAAATCTAAACTATCTACAATGTTGCAATTTCGGAGACCAAAATAATGTTCGTCTAAAGCGCTCTCTTTATTTATGGTTAGTGTTATTCGGCTTGTGAATAACCTAGTCATTTGCTCTCTGGTGCTTATGTCAGTCCCTGTCCCGCCGCCAGAGCGCGACCGAAACCCAAGCGCTTTCAAAAAGTCACCAAAAGAATTTCCTAAATGTAAAATTCTATCTCCCTTGATCACAGCTTCTCTTGTTAGCCACGCCATGATTAATCTAGGTTTGACGCCCCATGGCAAGCAATAATTTTTAATTACACCATCTTCAAGTTCTTGCTTGAAAGATTGAACTGTAAATATAAACCCACCATTTCTCCTTCTCCATAAATCCTTCTCAATATTTTTTAACTCGGGGGAATTTCTACGGGCAGAGGCTGAATGCAAATAAGGTCGAGAATGTGGCAAATTTGCTTGAACGTTCGCCCAATTCATATACCCAATTTCGTCACCAACAGGATCTAAAAACTCGATTTTTTTATTTTGAGTTATTATCTTTGCGTCATTGTTATTGTCTGAAGCACTCATTTAGTAGCACCTCCAACATTAAAGCCCGGAACGTTGCGTGGACGACCTCTCTTTTTTCCACCGACGGCTCTAGCTGCAAGACTATCTATATACCGTGCAAGCTCCTCGATGTGTATTAAGCGTCGATTACCTTGCTTTATTGTTTTTAACGTTATGGTTTTGGCGGAGAGTTCGTTACGAAGTGTTTGTGTTTCTTTTGATAAAGATAAAGCACTTTGTTTTATCGATAATAGAACACTACCTGGGTAAGTGGTTTGTAAAATTTTAAGTGAATTGGTTGACATGAATACTATCCTCAACAGTCACAACTTTGATCATCCTGATCAAATTAGTTGCTCATGAGAATAGTGCCCATCTGCCTTGAATAGGCGTATGGGGGATCGTTTAACTAATGTACCTGCTTACTATCCTTTCACGCGTTTTCTCTTATCGCGCCGTATACATCAGTTCATCATCATCCATATGATGTAGTGCCACATCTACTTTTCGATCCCGTTTATCACTCGTTTACACAAATCGTGATCGTCATCATCCATAAAACGTATACTAGATTATAATATTTATATCGTAAACGCAAATCATGGTAATTCTTTTACTAAGTCAACCCCTTTCAAATGTGTATAACGTTTCAACATTTGCATATCTTCATGGCCAGTAATTGCAGCAACTTTAAAAGGATTTAAACCTAACTCAAATAGTCGGCTTGTTGCTTCGTGTCTAAGGTCATGAAATCTTAAATCAGTAATGTTTGCATTGTTACAAATATCTATAAAAGAATGTGTGATGAAGTCAGGAAGTAAACCAAATACTGAGTGATCATTTTCATCAGCATCATTTTTTAGTTTGCGAAGTATTTCAGTTGCTTTAGTTGATAAAGGTACGTCTCGTTTTTTTCCATTTTTTGTTTCAGGTAAATGTACAATTCGAATATCAAGATCAACATATTTCCATTCAATACCTGATAGTTCCCCACGACGCATTGCTGTTTCAATTGCAAAAATAATAACTGGTTCCATATTGTTGCCAAATTCTTTTGCGTGCTCTAACAACAAAGCTTCTTCACATATAGATTTATCAGTATGAGTTTTTAATCGTCGATCACGCGCGCCTTTGTTTCCTGGTGGTTTACTAACATCATCACAAGGATTGCCTCTAGGTAAATTGAATCCCCATTCTGATTTTGCTATTTTGAAAGCATGGCTAATTATTTGCATTTCTTCTCTAGTCGTTTTTGCTCCCACTGGAGTTACATCATTTTGTTTTATATCTTGATAACCCTTCATCCTCTCTTCGCGATAAGTAGCAATATCTGCACCATCAATTTGGGTAAGGGTTTTTAATACGAAGGGATGTTTACAAATCATATTGATTTTTGATTGTTCTGCAACAGCGCCTTTTTTGATTACAGATACATCATCGCTGTAGCGTGTTAGGAGAGTTTTTAGTGAGGTTTTCTCAGACGAAGTGGTATCGACGAAAGCGCGTCGTTTCATCTTGATTTCTACATCTTTAGCCCAGTCTTCGGCTTCCGACTTGCTATCAAAAGTTGCATATTGCGCGGGATAACCTTTGCGTCGAACAGCTACTGTCCAACCGCCATGTCTTCGGCGATACGTTGCCATGATTTAACTCCCTTGACACAAAATTCATTTTGAATATGACACAGTTTTATAAACTCATTGTGTCTTTTTTGTGTCAAAGTAACAAAAAAGGGCTACAGTGTAAACTGTAACCCTTTGTTTGTAGTACTAAATATGGTAGCGGGGAGAGGATTTGAACCTCTGACCTTCGGGTTATGAGCCCGACGA
>CAYQUC010000050.1:0-13121 GCA_964420605.1 uncultured Thioalkalispiraceae bacterium
TGTAGGTGGAAATAATCTGTTTCGATATTTAACCAATTATTTTTCATCACAAATTGATCACCGGTCAATAGCAATTCGCTAACAGAGCCCGCGTCACTCCGTACGACAGCACGTAATGCCCCCCAATTTTTTGATGCCGAAACTAGATCAATTAAATGATCATTGATAACCGAATACGCATCAAAACCAGCTGAATGATCTTCTGTGTTACCTTCTGCAATGGCCGATAATATTTCACCGACTGAACTGTTAAAATGATTTGCTATTGCTTTAATAGATGCTGATATATTGTCTCGAATATACTGACGTACGCATGTTTTCCAACCCAACAATCCCATATTGAGTGATACTCCAGCTTTTTCACCGTCTTTTATCTCTCCGGTTATATTGTCATATTTATTGGCATAACCACGTGGCGTAATCATTAAGCCTTGTTCCATATAGGTTGTGCTATTTCCAATTAATACCGTGGTTAACATGCCAATTTTGCAATTTGACATGGAATCAAGTGTTACCATTTGTATGTTTTGGGCTTCTCGATAGGCTGATTTAACAATGGCGACGGGTGTTTTTGGGTCGCGATATTGCAACAAAATTCGTTGAGCTTGTACAATTTGTTGGGTTCGTCGACCACTTTTTGGGTTGTATAATGCAACAACAAAATCACTTTTTGCGGCAGCTTCAATTCGTCCAGCTATCGTTGGCCAGGGTGTTAATAAGTCGGATAAAGAGATGGAACAAAAGTCATGGGTTAATGGAGCACCAACCAATGATGCACATGCAGATAAAGCAGTGCTACCTGGAATAATTTCTACTTTAATATCACTCTCGGGAGTCCAGCCTGATTTCAATAAAACTTCATAAGTTGGGCCAGCCATTCCGTATACGCCAATATCACCTGATGATATTAATGATACAACTTTACCTTGTTTAGCGCTTTCATATGCTTCGATGCAGCGATCAATTTCTTCGGTCATGCCTTTTTTGATAACCTCTTTACCATCCAGTAAATCTTTAACCAACTTAATATACGTTGTGTAACCAATAACTACATCTGAATTTTTAATAGCTTCTTTTGCGCTATAGGTCATATTGCTTTCATCACCGGGACCAAAGCCTACTAAATAAATTTTACCAGCACTCATTTTACTCACCTTATTTAAATCTGATTGTGTTTAACTGTTTATTTCAATTATTTTTAATACTAATTGATGTTATTTTCTGTCGGGTATTCTAACTATAGACACTGTTGCATTTTTATTGTCGCCACCTTTATATTTGTATTTTTCTAATACTAGATTATCGATGTTGGTATTTGCGGCTAACATTGCTGCAGCTTCAGCTACAGCGGGTGTGCCCATGTATTTCAAAACAACTTCTGATGGATTAGGCACCTCCACTTCAGCGAGTTGCTTAGCGCTATAAAAATGCAATGGCCAATTATTACTGCTTGATAGCGCTAATAAACCCACTTCATCATTTTTTTTATCAATTGTAGCTAGTGCAGTAATACTGGAGAATTCAATTGATAGTTGGCTTAATGCATTGTTCACGGCTGTTTTTAACGTTTCTATTGAGGTTCCACGATCACAGCCCATGCCTAATATATAACAATTCATAATTTTACTTTTGCTTTCTGTTTCTAAAATCTAATTAGCAGGCGGACGATACACTACAAGCCGTTCATCCAGGTCTTGCCACAGTGAGTCGGATATTTTGCGTTGAGTTACCCATAAAATTGCTTTGTGTTTATCGAGATCTACGTCTTCAAATTTGTTAAATAAATGAATGTTTTTTGGTAGTGGGGTAGGGCGAGTCCACCAATTATTGTCACCAGATTCTTGTACAAAAGCGATTGGCTCTTCATTTACAACATGAGCAGAAACTCGTGTAATGTTAATTTTAGGTGCTTCTACAGTCCATCCAAGTTCGCGTCCTAAAATATCAACAGGAATGGTTTTTCCAACATCAGAAGCAGTTGTTACAACTGGAGTTGCATTAAGTAATTTTGCTATTTTAATGGCATAATCATTTGCTCCACCAACATGACCTGATAATACCGGTATTACAAAATCAGCATTGTCATCAACAATTAAAATTCCTGGGTCAACATCTTTTGATTTTAAACAAGGTGAAATTAAGCGAATGACCGCGCCAATAGAGATAAAAAATACTATTTGATCGTATTGAGTAAATAACGATTCTATCTGTGCTTTTAAGGCTCCAGTATAGGCTTGCTTTTGATTTTTTATTTCTGTAATTCTGTCAGAAAATTTTTCTGAGACCATAACAAAGGCACCTGGCATTTTTTCTGCTAAATTTAACATTTGGCTGACACCGTGTTTCGTAATTGCAACTAGAGCAATTTTGGGTGTTGAACGTGAGTCTGTCATGCGATTTCCTTAATTTGATTGGATTCAAGTGAATTTTCATTATTGTCACTTTTCTTTTTACGACAACCTCGTATAAGTTCGCCACGAATCCGATTTGGATTTTTAACTAGAATCAACGATAAATAATTTACTTTTTGACCTCGAAGACTAGCAACATCGTTAATAATGCGTTCATCGGGTGCGCCGGCTTTTTCAATAAAGGAACTGAGTTCGAGTAAACCGTGTTTTTTTAATAGTTCAATAATATCATCGAGTAAGGGTTTTACTTTAATTAGTACTAGGCTATCAAAATCCAATAATAATTTTTCAATAACGGGTATGCCATAAGCCGCAGGTATAATAGCAACGGTGTCGTCAACATCAGCAAGTGGCTGGTTCAAGGTTGCGGCGGCGGCATTAAACGAAGTGACCCCTGGAATGATATTGACTGTGGCAGATTCATCTAAGGAAACAACGGTTCGAGCTAAATGCCCAAAAGTTGAATAGGTCGAGGCATCACCTTCGACCAAGAATAATACGTCTTCACCTGAATTCATTAAGTCAACGACAGTTTGAGCTGCACGGAGCCAATATTTTGATAAAACTTCAATATCGTGAGTCATTGGAAATATAAGTGCCTGGTGTTTATCCGTTAATGCAAGACCACTTCGGGTGACGATGTCTAATGCATAACTCTCACTTTTTTTATTTCGAATAGGGTAGGTCCATGTTGCATCTTGTTGCAATAATTCCCAGGCACGACGAGTGATTAAACCCGGATCCCCCGGACCTAATGACACACCATATAAACAGCCTTTCGAATTTTTCATGAGCATTCTCTTGTTATATTTAGTTTTCTGTATTATTGAGCAGAGTTATTTTGGGCGGTAACAATCCATACTGGATTCTCAGCTTGTAATCGATTCATGTGTAATATAGGTTTACTGCGAGCGGCTGATAATTGGGTAGCATCCCATTCTATGGCTTCACTTAATGCTAGTTTTTTTAAATTCTCCACTGCTGTTGCCATATTTTCAATTGTGACAAAATTCATGACTAAACAGCCATCGGGTAACAGGCGAGACAGACATAAGCTGATTAGTTTTGCGAGTTCACCACCCGAGCCACCAATGAAAATAGCATTTGGGTTAGGCCAGGAATCTAGTTGTTCGGGCGCTTTGCCGTGAATTAATGAATAATTAGTAACGCGCATGTCAATTTTGTTTTGACTGGCGATAGTAAAATCATCACTATTTTTTTCGATGGCATAGACATGGCCATTTAGGCAAAGTCGTGCAGCCTCAAGCCCAACTGAACCTGAACCAGCACCAATATCCCAAACAATACTGTTGTGTTGCAATTGCATTCTGGCTAATGACACTGCACGGACTTCACGTTTGGTAATTAAACCTTTATCTGGTTTACGTTGTTTAAATGAATGATCCGGGTTACCAAATAGCGTATATTGTTTTTTAATTGTGTTACGTTGTAATATCACAATATTTAGTTCGGCGAATTTTTTTTCGATAACGTTCTTAATGTCAATTGGACCAATAATTGATTCATTTTTATGTAATATATTTTCTACAATAGTAACCGTGAAATCATTTGCGAATCCTTCTAATGTTAACATTCGTGCAATTCTATTTGGGTTATTATCTGGACTGGTAAATACTGCTAATTTATCGTGCTGTTGTGTTAACTGCAATAACCGATAAAGGCTGTGTTTATTATCCGAACCGATTTTCCAATTGCCAGTATCTTTATTGTGAACAGAACATATTTTAAGGTCTTGCCAAGCAAGTCCAATACGCGCGCAAGCAAGTTGAATGGTTGATAGATTCGGATGAATTTCACAGGTTTCAAAATCAATTCGTTCTCCGATGTATTTTGCAATACCATGACACAGTGGATCACCTGTTGCTAAGACTACGATTTGTTGTTGCTTTGCTTGTGCGGTTTTAATCCATTGTGGAATTTGAGTTAATTTTCCGGTGAGATCATATTGCTTAGCAGAAGTGGAAAAATAGGGCTGAAATAGTTCAAGTGACCGTGTTCCTCCGATAATAATATCAGCTTGCTTTATATAATTTGATATCACGTTCGATAATGAACTCATAGCATCATCGAGTACACCAATAATTCGACAGGTTGTATTGACGACAGATGAGGTTGCTTTAGTCTCAGAATAATTGTTTGAATTGCTGTTTGTTGCTGTGTTGGAATCAACTATTGCTTGTTCAGTCATATTAATTAATCCATTTTTGTATCTACAGTATCTGTAGTATCTGGAATATTGCCGGTCGCTTCAGCAAGTTTATTACCATCAAAGTCACATACCATGACAGTGAGTTTAAATTGGTTTGGATAGCGCTCGGTTAATGTTTCGATAACTTTTTTTGCAAGCGCATCATAAAATTCGTTTAGTAGGTTAATTTCTTCCATACGCTCACTGGCGTAACGCGCCATTTCAGAAGCTGCTATATCCGTACAAACATCATCTGGCGCACCAACACCTTGAGCAAGATCGGCCAATAATTGAGTATTAACTTTGTTTCGTCCTGCATGTGTTATGGTTTCACCCTGCGCCATCTTGGTTAATTTACCCACCATGCCACCAATGATGGCGTGTTCGATTTTTTCACTCACTATAGTATCGAGAGCGTAGCGTAAAAAATCACCCATTTGAACAAAACATGCATCATGTAGATTAGGCATTTCGCGCATGACAAATTTTTCGGTTCGACCGCCCGTGGTTAAAACGACAGTGTCTTGTCCTTGATTTGCTGCAACTTCGATACCTTGAATCACACTGGCTCGAAATGCAGAAGTGGAATAGGGATGTACTATACCCGTAGTACCTAAAATAGAAATACCGTCCATAATACCCAGTCGATAGTTTAATGTCTTTTTGGACATTTCTACTCCTCCAGGTACAGAAATGGTGACATCAAGCCCTGCGCTTTGAAGGGCTTTTGATGCCACGAGTCGCACATTTTCTTCAATATTTTTTCTGGGTACTGAATTTATTGCAGGACCGCCAACTTCAAGTCCTAAACCTTTCATGGTAATTGTGCCAACACCAATACCGCCTTTTAAATTGACCCTATTAATTGAATCGCTAGCGCTATTAAAGCAAACATCGGCCGTTAGTGGTGCTTTATCCGTACAGTCAGGATCGTCTCCGGCATCTTTAATCACAACTGCGTGGGCTGTTTGATCATTACAAAAAGCATTAGTAACAGTGAAGTTTACTGTATCGCCATTGGGTAATATGCATTCCACTGTATCTGGAACAGTTCCCGTTAGTAACCCGAGTGTTGCTGCACGGGCAGCAGCAGCAGAGCAAGCGCCTGTAGTGAAACCTTTTCGAGTACCTTTAACTTTTTTCTTTTTCATTTCCATAATAAAAAAATGCTACTGACTATATATTATTATTTATTACGATGACTTTTGAGCCGATTCAGCAATGGCGAGTAGTGCGTGTATTGCTGCAACAACTAACGTTGAACCGCCTTTACGGCCTTGCGTAATGATCCACGGAATAGTATTTAAAGTTCGAGTTACTTCTTTTGATTCGGCAGCAGACACAAAACCGACTGGCATTCCAACGATTAATGCTGGAGTAATTTCATTGTTATTAATCATGTCTGTTATTTCTAGTAATGCAGTTGGCGCATTACCAACTGCAATGATGGCATTATCTAATAAAGACAATCGTTGTGCTTTTTTCATGGCTTGTACTGCACGGGTGGTATTGTGAGCTTTGGCATCAGTAATAACATCTTCGTCAGATATAAAGTGATGGGTTGTTACTCCAAAATGTGATAATCGAGGTTTAGATAAACCAACACAAATCATTTCCACATCGGCAACTATATTGGCTCCTTTATTAATGGCGGCAATTCCAGCGGTTACAGCATCTTGATGGAACTTAACCAAGCCATTAAACTCAAAATCGGCAGTTGCGTGAATCATACGGCGAACAATTTGCCATTGGTCTTGTTGATAACGATGACTACCAACTTCACTGTCAACAATTGAAAATGAATCGTGCTCTATTTTTTGACCCGCTAGCGTCAATTGTTCTGTTACGACATTACTCATGCGCTGACTCCTGGCTTTACTCCAATTTTTATTTCATGTTGATGATCGTGACTGTGATCATGATGGTGGTGTCCGTGTCCTTCAGCTTCGGCATGTTCTCGGTATTGGCAACCATCGCATTCGACCATTACTTTTTGAAATGAATTTGTATCATCTTCACCTAATGCTTGTTTAACTCTGGTATTCAGCATGTCGTAAATTTCTTTTTCAAAGCCAAAGTAATGACTAAGTGCAAAACTTATATTTGGATATTGTTGTTCTAATCGGGTTTTTTGCCGCTTAATGCGCTCTATCAGCGTTCCTGTAAACAAATAATAGGGCAGGATAACAATTTGTGTCATGCCTATTAACTGCTGTCTTTGTACAACAGTTTCTAGTCGTGGATAGGTTATCCCCGTAAACGCAATGTCAATGATATCATGATCGGTTTTTTCAAATAACCAACGCGCCATTTTAGCGATTTCACCATTTGCAAATTGATCCGATGAACCACGTCCTAGAATAATCACTCCAGTTGTATGTGGATCAGGCATTTCAATTGTCGCTAATATTTTGGTGAGGTTACGTTTTAAAATAGCGAGTATCGGTTCTCCTGCGCCTAAATGTTTTGCATAAATAAATTCAATATGTGAATGCCGTTCGCGTGCTTTATTAATATGGTGTGGAATTTCCATTTTTACATGGCCAGCAGCATTTAATATTAGCGGTACAATAATGACTTTATTGCTGTTATTGCCAGTGGCGGCATCTGCTGCGATATCCAAACCATCGTCTAATAATATATCAGCAAATTCGATATAACAGGTTGTGATATCCCAGTTTTCGTTTTGCAATTTCCACTCAGTTGAAAATTGTTCAATTTCAACGTTGCCATTTTTATCTCGTGAACCGTGGCCGACTAACAGTACTGTAGTTTTCATTTTTATCTCAACCTTATTCTAAATAGAAATTATATTTTTTCCGCTTTACGAAAACGGTGACTAAATGTTTTGTCATATAATTTTGATTTTTTTAATTCTTTCCAAGAGCGGGCACCCAGTGTTGGGCTTAAAATGATCATTGCCTGACTCGTTACTTTTTCAGCAATACATTTATCGCGTATGTCTTTTAAGGTGCCACGAATAATTTTTTCTTGTTCTGGCCAACTGGCTTTTTGAACAACCATTATGGGTGCATTTTCATCCCAGCCTGCGTTAATACAATCTTGTTGTACTTTTTTGAGTAAGGTAATGGATAGAAATAAACATAATGTACAATGGTGTGCGGCTAGTTCAGCTAATGACTCGCCTTCGGGCATTGGGGTACGTCCTTCCACGCGAGTTAGTATCACTGTTTGAGTAATTTCAGGTAATGTTAGTGTTTCAATTCCTGCTGCCGCTGATGCTAAAGCCGATGAGACACCTGGGACCACAGCTATTTCAATTTTTAGTGCGTCAAGTGGTTGTACCATCTCAACTAGTGCGCCATAGAGTCCGGGATCTCCGGTTTGTAAGCGTATAACAGTTTTAAATTTTGCTGCATTTGAGATTAACCAGTCGGTAATTTCTTCTAAGGCCATGCCTTTAGAGTCATTGATGACACAGTCTTTTTTCGCCCAGCGCATGGTTGCTTCTGATACTAATGATCCTGCAAATAAAATTGCATCAGCCTGTGCTATTAAGTCACGGCCTTTAACTGTAATTAATTCAGGATCACCAGGGCCTGCTCCCACGAACCAAACTTTGCCGTAGTTGGTATTATATTTATTTGTATTGCTGATCTTGTTCATGGTGTTACTACTTTAGTTTAGCTATTTTTAAGGTGTAAATAATTTTGCACAAGCAACTGGGTTTGATGGAAAATACATATGCAAATATGTAGCGTGCAATCGTTCATCACGGTAAACGGCTTCACTTCGACCTTTTTTTCTGGTGCTATTGGTCATTGTGATGGGTTTCATTTTTGTTTCCATTTTTGAGTGATGGAATGTGTGTCCACGAATTTCGCCTTCGGGTAAATTCATACTGTGCATACCCAGGTTTGCTAGTTTTTGTTGCATTACCGCTGAGCCAGAAATTACGCCAGCCATAGTGGCGGTTATACCGGACTTGTCGGTTAATGAATCCAGTAAATATAACATACCGCCACATTCTGCGACGATTGGTTTACGCTTTGCATGGTGCTCTTTAATGCTATTAATCATTGCTGTGTTTTTAGATAAAGAGTCTAAATGTAGCTCGGGATAACCACCCGGAAAATATAAACTGTCTGTTTCAGGTAATTTATTATCGTTGATGGGGGAGAAATAACTAATTTGAGCCCCTAGGTTTTCAAGACATTCTATATTGGCGCGGTAGATAAAACGAAATGCAGCGTCTTGTGCGACACTTATTTTAAACCCTGATAAGGAATTATTTGAAGTTGAGTTACTATCAACCGGCTTAAAAATAATCTCATCGGGTAGCAAATCCAAACCGGATTCTGTTAATTTATCCGCAGCCAAGTCAATTCGTTTATCAATATCATTAATCTCATCGGCTGATACTAAACCAAGATGACGCGACGGTAATTCGATATCGTCATCTCGAGGCAGGGCACCATAATAGCGCATATTGTCCGGTAGACTTTCTGCAATCATGTCGGCATGGTTGCTGCTTGCAACTCGATTTGCGATAACGCCTGCAAATAATAACTCGGGTTTATAATTTGCGAGTCCATGAGCAAGAGCTCCAAATGTTTGTGCCATTGATGCGGCATTGATTACGGCTAAAACGGGTATATTAAATAAAATGGCTAAATCTGCGCTTGAGGGCTTGCCATCAAATAATCCCATTACGCCTTCAATTAAAATTAAGTCTGCTTTGCAAGCGGCGTTATACAATAACTCGCGACAATGTGCTTCACCTCCCATCCAGATATCCAATTGATAAACAGGGTTACCCGATGCGCGTTCGAGTATTGTCGGATCAAGAAAGTCTGGGCCCGTTTTAAATACTATAACGCGACGACCTTGGTTTTTGTGTAATCGAGCCAGTGCTGCAGTAATAGTTGTTTTGCCTTGGCCAGAGGCAGGGGCGCTGATAAATATAGCAGGACACGATACTGCTGATGTAATACTGGGTTGAGTACTCAAAATTCAATTCCTTTTTGAGCTTTAATGCCATTTTTATAGGCATGTTTAATGACATTCATTTCGGTGACAGTATCGGCGATAGTAATTAATTTTTCAGGTGCTGCGCGGCCTGTTACAATAACATGCTGTCTTTCTGGGCGGTGTTGTAACTTTTGAACGACCTCATCAATATCGATATAGCGGTGTTTTAATGCTATGTTGAGTTCGTCTAATAACACTAGGTCGATTGTTTCATCTGCTAGAAATTGGCATGATTGCTGCCACGCTTTTTGTGCTGCTGCAATATCACGTTGTTTATCTTGAGTTTCCCAGGTAAAACCTTCACCCATAACGTAATACTGTATTTCATCAGGAAAGCGTCGATAAAATTTTTCTTCGCCGGTTGAAAACTTACCTTTGATGTATTGAACAACACCAATGTTTAAATCTTGGCCTAGTGCGCGTGCTACCATTCCAAATCCCGAGCTACTTTTGCCTTTACCATTTCCGGTTAGAACTAATAATACGCCTTTATCAATTTGTGCTGAGGCTATTTGAGAATCTTTAACTTGTTTCTTGTGCTGCATCCTTTTTTTGTGTTGTTGCCCGGAATGCTGCGATGCTGAGTTATTCGTTTCAGTTTTCATTTTTTGCGAAAGCGTAATTAAGACGCGACTTTTTGCATGGAAGTTGAATCGGCAAAACGTGACTTAAAAATACCATTAAATGTTCCT
The DNA here is from genome assembly GCA_964420605.1 of uncultured Thioalkalispiraceae bacterium. GTDB lineage: Bacteria > Pseudomonadota > Gammaproteobacteria > UBA6429 > Thiohalophilaceae > CAYQUC01. The sequence continues at coordinate 10,305 of CAYQUC010000050.1, forward strand.
ATGATGGACCAGAACAGAATATTTGCAAATGAGGTTGAAACGATAAAAGAGTTGATAAGTTCTTTAGGAACTTCACTAACATGTTCTAAGGTGATTGAATTTGTAAAAAAATGAGGAGCAATTATAAATAGTACACCTAATAATCGAAATGTCAGAGCAGAATTTAAGAATAATAATCCAAGTCCAATTGCTGTTGAGACAACGGTAGCAAGCCACCAGAGTTGTCGATGCTCTAGACTTGCAGCGACCGAGCCAGGCAACTCTGGTGGCAAATCAACGCTAGGAGCAAGGTAAAACACAATAAATCCGGCTAAGCCCCAAAACAATCCGAGCTGCCAACCAGAGTGATTGGTTGCAGACATTAATGCTAAAAGCAATAATGAGAATCCGATGCCTAATAAAATATTTGTCATCAAAGTGAATAGTGTTCGTTCATTACCGTCATGGGGTGACCATTCGGCTTGTTGTGCACTGTGACTATGAGCTTGGTTATCGTGGGGGTGCTGATTCGCTTGTACTTCATATGTTTCTGCTTCGAGAATAAGCGGAATGACATGAAAATGTTGCACTAATGTTAATAATGCGCCGGCAATTAAACCGGAAACTATACCAGCCATTAATAACTTTTGAATCATGCAGGATGTCCTATTTTAACTGACAGTAATAAAAATTAATGGCATGGGAATGATGCTGCGTGACGTGTGTCATGAGCGGCATTATGAACGATGTTACCTTTTCCCTGAGCAAAGCCCACGATGGTAATTAAGCTTAAGCCAAGACTAGCAACAAAAACGAGTGCTAAGGTTGATTTTACTGTTGTAATTGATGAGGTGTTAACGGTAGTAGATTGCTGCATATTTCCTCCGGTAATGAAAAATGAAATTAAAGTGGAGGATATATGGCCTATGATTATTAATATTTCAATTAATAATAGACGTGTTATTGCCCTCCGCAATAATTTTGTTACGTAGAATTAGGCCGGTATCCGGGCTTGCGAGTGACTGATAATAATATCAACCTTGAAAGACGCCTTCCCGAAATATTTTCCAGTGACGTATTTGTCTTTCAAATTATCGCTTACCGTTGCGGGGGCAGCGCCGGAATTGTGCAATACGCACCGGCTTCCCGTTTCATCCTCTTAATTTTAATGTTTTAATCAGTTATATTTGACTAAACTAAAACAGCTATAACTAATATAATTAGAGGACACCTAAAAACTATCCCGCTACTTTAACGGCATCATTATAAAACTGTCAACACTAAATATTGTTTAAAAAATAGGCGGTTTATTTAGGTTACTAATTTATAACAGATAAAATAAATATTTAGAATTTAATTTTGTTAATTTAGAGTCGACGACTGTATTTGCCGTGCTGTTTATTTAAAATTTTGTTAATCTGCTGCTGTGGTAAAAATCAAAAAAAATTACAGTTGTACTGAATGTGGCTCCGAGGTTTCAAAGTGGGCCGGGCAATGTGGTGATTGTGGTGCATGGAACTCCTTAAGTGAGATAGCCAGTGCCATTCCCATGCGTAAAGGCGGTGGTCAAGCTACCGGCTATTCCGGTTCGACGAGTCAAAATGTTCAATACCTTAAAAATATCACGCCAAGTGAACAGTCGCGGATTAGCACTGGTATCAGTGAATTTGATCGTGTATTAGGTGGTGGCTTAGTTGCTGGGTCAGTAGTCTTACTGGGTGGTAATCCGGGTATTGGTAAGTCAACATTATTGGTTCAAGCACTTTCTTATTTGCAAAAAACACAACGTACTCTGTATGTTACGGGTGAAGAATCGTTAGAGCAGGTTAGTATGCGTGCTCACCGCTTAGATTTGGAGCTGGGTGAGCAACTGTTGTTAAGCGAAACGCATTTAGAAACGATTCTTGTTACTGCGCAAAAAGAAAAACCCGGCATTATTGTTATCGATTCAATTCAAACTATGTTCAGTGCTGATGTTCAATCCGCTCCTGGTTCTGTCTCACAAATACGTGAATGTACTGCACAATTGGTTCGTTTCGCGAAACAAACGAAAACCACATTATTTCTAGTTGGGCACGTTACTAAAGAAGGTACCTTGGCTGGACCAAGAGTACTGGAGCACATGGTTGATACGGTATTATATTTTGAGGGTGAAAGCGATAGTCGTTATCGTGTGGTGCGGGCATTTAAAAATCGGTTTGGTGCAGTTAATGAGCTTGGTGTTTTTGCAATGGCCGATAAAGGCTTGTTACCGGTTAATAATCCTTCATCAATATTTTTGTCACGCCATAGTGAACCAGTTTCGGGCAGTGTGGTGATGGTAACAATTGAAGGCAGCCGTCCAATGTTAGTTGAAGTACAGGCTTTGGTTGATGAGAGTCATTTAGCGAATCCACGGCGCGTGACAGTTGGCATTGATAATAATCGAATCGCAATGTTACTGGCAGTATTAAACCGCCATGCGGGTATTGCGAGTTATGATCAAGATGTTTTTATTAATGTGGTTGGTGGGGTTCGTGTTACCGAAACGGGGGCTGATTTGGCGGTTATCTTGGCAATTATTTCGAGTTTGCGCGATAAAGTAATTCCACAAGATACCATTATTTTTGGTGAAGTTGGTTTGTCGGGTGAAATTCGTCCAGTAACAAATGGTCAGGAACGATTGCATGAAGCAGTTAAGCACGGTTATAAAAGGGCGATTATTTCTAAGTTGAATGCACCGAAGCAAAAAATTGAAGGTTTAGAGATTCTTGCAGTGAGTCGTTTGGAGCAGGCGATTGATTTTGATTGAGGGGGATGGTTTTTTAAGGACTTGTAATTACTTTAAAGGACTTGTAA
>CAYQUC010000050.1:13221-24494 GCA_964420605.1 uncultured Thioalkalispiraceae bacterium
TTTAAAGGACTTGTAAATATTTTTAAAGGACTTGTAAATTATGTTCATAATTTACTCATTAACATGTAGTAGTTCGTTTAGTTCGCGTTCTAGAATTTTTTCATTACCAAGATTTAACTCAACTAAGCGCCGCAAATGTGTCACGCTGTCTAGGCTGATGTGATTACAGGAAAATCCCAAAGAGCGTTGTTCGATGTGTACCGCTTTAACTTCCATTACTATTTTACTATCATCGCTTAATATTAGATCCAGTTGATAGATTTCATCAACCTTACCATGCCAATCATCTGGGCGAGACGTTAGGGCACCATGTAAGCTGATGTCAATTAACTCGCACTGCCATTTATTATTGGCATTTGATAATGAAACCGGTTTTGAAAATTGAATTCTACTAAAATGACGAGCGTCGCTGTTATCGTTTTCATGTGTCATCATATTGTCCATTTTTCTCTAATATTATTCATAGTAAAATTGCATTTTAATATTCCCAATTTGAATTAAGTCGCCCTCATTTAATTTGATACTGTGAGAACCAATATCCTTATTACTGACTTTTGGTGAAATTTTACCTTCAAGATGAGAAATGAAAAAGCCGTCATCACGACGCGCGATAACAACCATTGCAACACCCGGTTTTCCTAAATTTGTAACAGAACGAGTTAATTGTAGTGTTTGTCCTAAATTTTGACCTGATAATATTTGAACCCAGGCGGCACGCTCTTTGGTTACTTCAGGTTCGGATTCTTCAAGCTCTGGTTCCGCTATAACTACCTCTACTTCTTCTTCTTTGATTTTGATAGCCGGTATGCTTGCTGAGCTTTCATGTAGCAGCTCATCTTCGGTAAGCTCCTGATAATTGTATAGTATTGTGTGTTTTCCGACGCGAATTAAGTCTCCGTCTTGCAGTGCTTTAGTGGATACTTTTTCTTGGTTTATAAAAGTACCTGCTTCTGACTCACAGTCAACGAGCGTTGATTGTTGTGCTTGAGTTGAGATTTTTGCGTGATGTTCATCAATAGCAAGGCTATCAATATAAACCGTGCAGTCACGCGCATTACCAATCATCATATCGCCCTCAATGACTGGAAATATTTTTAATGTTCTACCTTTAAATAACAAGGTTAGTTTTGACAACTCTAAGCTCCTGATATCTTTATAATTATTATGGATTATAGACCTTAATTTCTAATTTAAACAGTAATATACCGCATAGAAGAAATAATTTTGTACAGAGTTTAACGGTCAATGCAGATAAAATTTTAGCTCTAGTATGAGAATAAGTATATTTAATTTGTGGTAGAGGTATCTATTGAGTCGTTTTCGTTGTCTTCAATGATAATCAACACAGTTTTAACTGTATTTGAATTGGTTTGTAGAATTTCAATGGGGTAGTTTTGTAGTCGTAAACTAGTCCCGGGTTCTGGGATGTATTCAAGGTATTCGGTAATTAATCCGTTCAATGTTTTAGGTCCATTAATATTAAGCTCCCAATTGAATGCTTTATTTATCTCGCGTACTGAAATGCTGGCATCAATAATAAAACTACCGTCGTCTTGTTTTTTAATGTCGCGTGATAATTGCGCTGGATCACTAGTAAATTCTCCAACAATTTCTTCAAGAATGTCTTCTAATGTTACCAGGCCTTGGATATCACCATACTCATTAACAACAACGCCTATTCTGTGTTTTTCTTTTTGGAAGTTTGACAACTGGGTATGCAAAGAAACTTTTTCAGGGATAAAGTAAGGCTTACGCAGACGGCTAATAAAATCCTCTTTATTTGAGTTTTGTCCCAAAATTAATGGAATCACATTCCTCATATGGACAAAGCCACGAATTTTGTCGATGTCGCCATCAAACACGGCTAAGCGCGTGTGCGCTGAGTTTTTTAATTGGTTTAGTATAACCTCCCACTCATCGCTTAAGTCAATCCCGATAATTTCATTTCGGGGTACCATAATATCATCTACTGTCACTTTGCCGAGATCCAGAATACCCAGTAGCATATCTTGGTGTCCCTTTGGTATTAGGTTACCTGCTTCGTTTACGACGGTACGTAATTCTTCTGGGCTTAAATGGTCAGATTCCACTTGATCCGTGGGGATTCCAAATATCCTAAAATTCAGTTTAGTGATGAAGTCGATGGTATGGATAAAAGGCGACATGATTTTTAGCAGAGGCTTTAATATATATGACGCAGGAAAGGCGAATCGCTCTGGATTACGAGCTGCTAATGTTTTTGGTGTCACTTCTGAATAAATTAATACCACAAAGGTAAGTATGATTGTCGCTATAGCAACCCCCGAATCTTGCCCGAGTCGTAGTCCAATGATGGTTGCAATAGATGCAGCCAAGATATTAACAAGGTTATTACCCAGTAGTATCAGACCAATTAAGTGTTCAGGCGTTTCTAATAAACGCTGTGCACGCTTAGCGCCAGGATTGTTTTTATTGGCTAGATGCCGTAGGCGATAGCGATTGAGACTCATTAGGCTGGTTTCAGAGCCTGAAAAAAATCCAGAAATTACCAACAAAATGAATAGTGATGTGAACAGTACGCTAAGTGGAAGTTCGTTCAAAAAAGAGGTGCCTATGGATTAAGATAATAAATAGTATTTTAGTAAGAGTAAACCAAACTGATGGCTATTTCTCACTGAATAACCAATTCAAGTACAAATTTGGAGCCGAAATAGGCCAGCATTAAAAAGATAAAACCTATAATAGTCCAGTTGATTGCCGTTCGGCCGCGCCAACCAAATTGATGACGGCCCCATAAAAGTACCGCAAATGTAACCCAGCCTGAAATTGACAACAGTGTTTTGTGAACCAAGTGTTGTTCAAAGATATTGTCGAGATAAAATATTCCCGTGGCAAGTGAGAAGCTTAACAATAAAAATCCAATGGTAATGATATGAAATAATAAAGTTTCCATGGTTTCAAGTGGCGGTAATGCCCGAATAAAACCACCGGGATGCCGGTTTCGAATGTGTCGCTCTTGAATATACAGTAAAAGTGCCTGAACAGCAGCAATGCTGAGTAAACTGTACGATAAAATAGATATTAAAATATGCGATTCAATACCGAGCGATAATTGTTGGTTTAAATAATAATGGTGAGGACTTATAAACCTTAAAATAATAAAAAATGCGGCTATTGGCATAATTAGTATTGATAAATTTTCTACGGGATATTTTAGCATAGCTAGCAATAACAGCGTCATAATTAACCAACTGGTTAATGACAAAATACTGAATATGCTAATATCGATGCCCAACGGAGTATTCATTACTTGAACCAGTATTAATAGGTGTAAGGCATTGGCACTAAATCCAATGAAAATTAACAGGGATTTTTTATTAAATATACCTATAGGCTTATTAAGCAGGCGCAGAATAAACAATATTGCGCAAAAACAATAAATGAGGCTCGTTGTAATGCTTAAAAATGACATAAATTTTCCGTGACCAGACTTTAAACAATATGATGGCATAATGTTTAAGAAAAAAGATAGGGTTTTTAGCTGATTTTTATGCAAACTAGTTAATATTTAAGGAAATTATTGTTTCATAATATAATTTATGCACCTACACTTATACATTGTAAGTTGTTCAAATCGTTCAACTTGATCGAATGAAGATTATTTGAGCAATTCGGTGCAATTCGATAGCGTTTACTGTAAGTTAGTAAATAAGCTGGTTGTAAAAAACTGTACAAAAATAAAATATATGAAAAATATTCAGGATTAGCTCGAAGATGGAACTTCAAGTTTTAGGTTGTAGCGGTGGTATTGGAGAAGATCTCCGAACAACAACATTTTTACTCGATGATGATGCATTGATTGATGCAGGAACTGGTGTGGGTGATTTAAGCCTAGATCAAATGCAAAAACTCAGGCATATATTTTTAACGCATTCTCATTTAGATCACATTGCTGGCATTCCGTTATTAGTTGATACCGTATTTGGTTCGCACGAAGAACCGGTTGTTATTCATGCTCAAGAAGTAACAATTAATGCCTTACGAGCCCATGTTTTTAATAATATAATTTGGCCTGATTTTTCGTTGCTGCCTAATCGCGAGAGGCCAGCAATTCGTTACCAAGCGATGGTTCCGGGCGAAATTTATCAGCTCGGTGATCGCCGAATTGAAATGATAACAGTAAATCATATAGTTCCTGGTGTTGCTTACCGAGTTGAGACTCCTACTGGCGTATTTGCATTTAGTGGTGATACTTCAACAACCGATCATTTATGGCAACGATTAAATGCCAGCGATAAATTGGATTTGTTGTTTGTTGAATCAGCATTTGCCAATAAAGATCAACATTTAAGTAAATTAGCGGGTCACTATTGTCCCGATACTTTAGCCGCCGATTTGAAAAAACTAAAGCACCAACCGGATATATACCTCAGTCATGCTAAACCTGGTGATGAGGAGTTGATTCTGAATGAGTGCCAGAAAATAGTTACTACCCATAAGGTCAAATCATTAAAGGGTAAAATGCAGTTTACAGTGTAAATGTGTGTATCATTCGATATACACTCGATTAAATAGTATAATCCCCAATTAATTTAAAAATCTTTGATAGGCTAGAAATAATATGTTTGATGGACTTTCGGATCGACTTGGACAGACAGTACGGAATTTACGCGGTATTGGTCGATTATCTGATGATAATATAAAAGACAGTTTACGTGATGTACGACTTGCGTTACTTGAGGCTGATGTTGCACTGCCGGTTGTTAAACAATTTATTGAAGATATCAAAGTTAAAGCGGTTGGTGACACTGTTTTAAAGAGCCTGACTCCGGGACAAGCTTTTATCAAAGTGGTTAACGATGAATTAGTGTCGTTAATGGGAGAAAAGAATAACGCGCTGGATCTAGCGAGTAAGCCACCAGTCGTGATTTTGATGGCAGGGCTCCAGGGAGCGGGTAAAACCACAACCGTTGCTAAACTAGCCAAACTGCTAACAACCGAACATAAAAAGAACGTATTAATGGTTAGTGTCGATGTGTATCGACCTGCTGCGATTGAACAACTGGCTATTTTAGGTAAAGAAATCAATGTTGATACTTTTGACAGCAATTCCAAGCACAGCCCGATTGATATCGCTAAAAAAGCATTAAAAGAAGCAAAAATTAAAAATAATGATGTTGTTATCATTGATACTGCGGGTCGCTTGCATATCGATGACGAGATGATGTCTGAAATTCGTGAACTACATGCAGTCTGTGAACCTCAAGAAACCTTGTTTGTGGTGGATAGCATGACCGGTCAAGATGCTGCGGTTACAGCTAAGGCGTTTAATGATGCATTACCGTTAACCGGGGTGGTACTCACCAAAACCGATGGTGATGCTCGTGGTGGCGCAGCTTTATCAATCCGCCAAATTACCGGTGTACCGATTAAGTTTATGGGGGTCGGTGAAAAAATTGATGCACTTCAGGCATTTTATCCCGATCGCGTTGCCAATCGAATACTTGGTATGGGGGATATCGTTAGTCTGGTTGAAGATGTCCAAAAAAATGTCGATCAAGATCAGGCGTTAAAATTAGCGAATAAGATCAAAAAAGGTAAAGGTTTTGATTTAGGTGATTTTAAAGATCAACTAAATCAAATGCGTAATATGGGCGGCATGGCTGGACTAGTCGATAAGTTGCCTGGAATGTCTGGTAAAATGGCCGGAATGAAAGATAAAGTGAATGATAAACAGCTTGTGCAGTTAGAAGCCATTATAAACTCAATGACCTTAAAAGAACGACGTTTTCCGGATGTTATCAAAGGTTCTCGTAAACGGCGTATTGCGAATGGGTCAGGGACACAAATTCAAGATGTTAATCGTTTATTGAAACAATTTAAGCAAATGCAAAAAATGATGAAGAAAATGTCCAAAGGCGGCTTAAAAAACATGATGCGTGGTATGGCCGGAAAAATGCCACCGGGTATGATGTAATGCTAAATTTATAGAATTTTCAGAATATTAGTTATATTTAACTTCACATTTGATAAAAATCAGGTAAAATGCCCGATTCAGCTTGATAGCTTGTGTAATTTGAATGAATTATCGCAGCAAAGATTTTAGCTACACATACAAAACTTAAAAAACTTAAATTTTAGAGGCTTACATTAATAATGGTCACAATCCGATTATCTCTTGGCGGCGCGAAAAAACGTCCATTTTATCAAATTGTTGTTGCGGATAGCCGTAATGCTCGTGACGGTCGTTATATCGAACGTGTTGGATACTACAACCCTAGAGCAAAGGGTGGTGAAACTGGCTTGGAATTAAAGCATGATCGTATTGACTATTGGATATCAAATGGTGCCCAAACGTCTGATCGTGTCGCAAAACTTCTTAAAGACGCTGCTAAAAAAGCGGCTGCTTAATTAGAAAATTGGGGCAGGTTCCTGCCCTAATTTCATAGTTGAACCTGCTAGCATTACCTAGTTGTGCTAATGTCTGACTCAAATACCCCACACTATATTAAAGTTGGCCATATTGGCTCTGCCTACGGTCTTAAAGGCTGGGTTAATATAATTTCCTATACCCAACCTAAAACGAATATCATTGATTATTCACCGTGGTATATACAGCCTCGTTTTCAGCAACGAGATGAGACATATCAACTTGTTAAAGTTGAACAAATACGCAAGCACGGCAAAGGAATCGTCGCTCAATTACCTGAATGTAATGACCGCACTGCTGCCGAAAGTTTAAAAAATATTCCAATTGCTATTTTACGTGAACAGTTACCAGCGCAAGCCAGTGATGAATATTATTGGCATGATTTAATTGGTTTGACCGTGACTACGGTTGATGATATTAAATTGGGTACAGTAACCGATTTGCTTGAAACTGGCGCGAATGATGTTTTGGTGGTGGAAGAAGAGCTTATTGCGGGTAAAACCAAAATCCGCCTAATTCCCTTTATTCGACCTGCGGTTGTCACAAAAATAGATTTAATAGCGGAATCAATTGTTGTTGATTGGGATCCTGAGTTTTAAATTCATTTGGAAATTGATAGAGTGTTTTAATGAAAATTAATATAGTGACTTTATTTCCTGAAATGTTTCGCGCGATTACCGATTTTGGTATTAGCGGCAAAGCAAGCCACAGTGGTATCGTTGATATCACCTTCACAAATCCTCGTGATTTTACCCAAGATCGACACAGGACTGTCGATGATCGTCCTTATGGTGGCGGTCCGGGAATGGTGTTAATGGCAGGCCCATTACGCGAGGCTATTCGCGATGCTCGTCAAAATGCAAGTAAAGGTGCCCGAGTTATTTATTTATCACCTCAGGGCCGTAGACTGGATCAGCGTGCATTACGTGAGTTCTCCCATAAACAGGAGCTTATATTTGTTTGTGGCCGATATGAAGGCATTGATGAGCGTGTTATATCCGCTGAAGTTGATGAAGAATGGTCGATTGGTGATTATGTACTCAGTGGTGGTGAAATTCCGGCTATGGTTATAATCGATGGCATCATTCGTTTATTACCCAATGCATTAGGACATCCTGACTCAGCGAGTTCCGACTCATTCAGTCAAGATTTTATGGGCGGCTTACTGGACTACCCACAATTTACGCGACCAGAAGAACTCGACGGTGAATTCGTACCAAATGTTTTATTGAGTGGTGATCATCAAGCAATTTTACGCTGGCGTCAAAAACAGGCATTAGGTCGAACTTGGTTACGTCGACCCGATTTATTGCAAGAGCTGGATTTAGATCAAGAACAGCAATTATTGTTGTCAGAATTTATACACGAAAATGATGTGGAGTAATTGACCCAAGTGTGGTTATGAGCTAATAAATTTGTTGAGTTGTATTATTGTCACTTTATTCTGCATTTCTTCAAAATATTTTCATATATCCGTGTTTTTCATTGATTTGGCATTATCATCTTTAATGTTATTCGTATATAATATCGCGGCATTATTGGCTATCGCAGCGTATAGCAACTTAATTTTGGGTATTTGGAGTCTTTCATTATGAGCAACATTATTAAAGAGTTAGAAGCAGAACAGTTAAAAGCAGATGTGCCTGAGTTCAGTCCAGGTGATACTCTTGTTGTTCAAGTAAAAGTAAAAGAGGGTGATCGTGAACGATTACAGGCTTTTGAAGGTGTCGTTATCGCCATTAAAAACCGAGGTCTAAATTCCTCATTTACACTACGAAAAATTTCACACGGTGAGGGTGTTGAGCGAGTATTTCAAACTCACAGTCCAATCATTGGAGAGATTAAAGTCAAACGTCGTGGTGATGTTCGACGAGCAAAATTATATTACCTTCGTGAGTTACAAGGTAAAGCTGCTCGAATTAAAGAAAAATTAGGTTAACGCTTAGTGTGGTTTAATTTGAGTTCTGCTTAACTTGATTCGATTATTTTTAGAACGAATGAGTTATTAATTAAACGGGTATACCTTAGTCAGGTATATCCGTTTTTTTATGGCCGTTGGATTCTGATAGTGAGTAGTTATGCTTAACGTTAAATGCGGAAGTTCTCTAATAACAATTACTGTAGTGACTAAAAAACCATCAGCATTGACAGAAATATAAAAGAAACACAAGAATTGAACAATAACTATACACTTGTTAAAACTATTTACGCAGTCAAGACAATTATTACTAAACTTAGTAGTTGCATCACAGTATACTAAATGCAATTATATCGTTAGTATAAGAAAAGACTTATAAGGATAGTAAGTAAATGATCCGCTCGTACTTTGCAGTCTTGGCTTTAATTATCATTAGGAAAAGTGATATTAAAGTTCAAGGATATCATCTTATTAACTTAAAGTTTCTAAAGCAAACTTTGGTTAACCTTATGTCTCTTTTTTCTCAATTACAATTAAACAACAATAAAAAGATACATTTCTAAAATAAAACATTTTTATAAATTTAATTTTAAACATAATTTGACTGAGATATTTTTCCAAATGCGGGCTGGTTCTCGTTTTTATGAGTATTTCAGCCGGATAGGCTAAAACTTAAAGACAAATATTCACTAAACTTAATGCTAGTAATTTAAAATAAATTAAAATTTCGTCCTACTGAATTTTACAGTTAGTCGTGTTAAGTTTAATCCAATGTTATTGTTGTATCATCGGATACTACAAACAGAGGGCTTGGTGATTCATGTGGTTAAGTTAATGGAATAAGACAGCGTGCTAAAAATGGTTATAAAATCATCTACATGCTGTTTAATAATTAAAGAAGGAAAATTATAATGAAAGTGATCGAACAGTTTTTAGATACACTATGGGTTGAACGTGGGCTTAGCAATAACACTATAGATGCATATCGCAGCGATATGGAACGTTTTCATAATTGGCTCGACCAAAATAATTTAGCCTTATTGCATGCTGGACAAGATGATATTACAAACTATCTGGCTATCTACGTAGAAAGTAATGCAAGTCCACGCAGCACTGCCCGACGATTATCCACATTAAGACGTTTTTATGGTTACCTTTGCAAAGAAGGCACTCGTGAAGATGATCCAACTACATTAATACATGCTCCAAAATTAGGAAGAAGTTTACCCAAAGTATTATCTGAGGGTGAAGTTGAAAAGTTGTTAAATGCTCCTGACGTGAAATCAGTGCTTGGTATGCGTGATCGCTGTATGCTTGAAGTGTTATATGCTAGTGGGCTTCGCGTGTCAGAATTAGTTCAACTTGAATTAAGCCAGTTAAATTTAAAAATGGGCGTTATTCACATAAACGGCAAAGGCAATAAAGAACGACTTGTACCGCTAGGTGAAGAAGCGATTAACTGGTTGGAAGATTACATTAATGGTACACGAAAATCTTTATTGCAAGATTCAGATAGCGATGCATTATTTTTAACTCACAGAAAGCATGGCATGACTCGACAAGCTTTTTGGCACATTATTAAACGTTATGCGAATTTAGTTGGAATATCTAAACACTTATCACCACACACACTACGTCATGCATTTGCAACGCATCTTCTTAATAATGGTGCTGACTTACGTGTCGTTCAAATGTTACTCGGTCATAGTGATTTATCAACAACACAAATTTACACCCATGTTGCTCAAGAGCGTTTGAAAAAAATACACGAGGAACATCATCCTCGCGGTTAAGCATTATAAGCAACTCGATATTGGCAGACGAAAACTGTTCGTCTGCTACTAGTCCTTAGTTTTAAAGTGGTTGTCGTACACCTATCCCAACTTTCTTTGTGGTTTTTGCTAATTATAAATTAATTTCATAATTACTGAATTATTTAACTGATTTGCGGTCAATTACCTTTATACTAGTTATACAATTTGACTTACAACAATCAGGAATTATTTGTGAAATTAACTACTTATCGACTCTTTACTGTCCTTGTGACGCTACTTCCTATCGTTTTTGCTGTGGACGTGAGCGCTGCTCAAACGAGTAAATTATCAGCTGCTGATAAAATTGCAGCGACAGAAATTGCAGCTAAACTTCCTGGCGTTGATGTTGCCAATATTACACCAAGTTCAATACCTGGCTTGTATCAAGTTACCGCAGGACCTCAAGTGCTGTATATCAGTCGTGATGCCAAGTTACTTTTTTATGGCGATATTGTTGACCGTACAACCGGTAAAAATTTAACGACTCCGGTTCGCGATAAAGCGCGGCTCTCAATTGTGGATAACATTGATGAAGCTAGTATGATTATATTTACTCCTAAAAAAGAAACAAAACATACAATAACTGTTTTTACCGATATCGATTGTGGTTATTGTAAAAAATTACACAGCGAAATTAATACTTATACTGATTTAGGAATAAAAGTGCGATACCTTGCTTATCCACGAGCTGGAATTAATAGCCCTTCGTATGTTAAAGCCGTAAACGTCTGGTGCGCTAAAGACAGAAATAAAGCCATTACCGTCGCCAAACAAAATCAAAGTGTGACCAGTGAAAAATGTGATGATCCTGTTAAAAGTCATATGTTGCTGGGTGAAAAATTAGGAGTGAATGGTACGCCTAACTTAATACTTGATGATGGTCGAATGGTTCCGGGTTATGTACCAGCGGCAAAATTGCTTGAGTTATTAAATAAAAAGATTTAGTTTTAGGTTTTATTCAATCAAAACACCGTTAAGCTTTAAAGCTTAACGGTGTTTTTGTTTTTGGGAAATGTTTTTTGACAATATTTGAGGTGTCTAAATCCTTGGACTAGTATAATTTTACAAGATTTTAACGGTGTCTAAATCCTTGGACTAGTATAATTTTACAAGATTTTAACGGTGTCTAAAT
>CAYQUC010000051.1:0-11697 GCA_964420605.1 uncultured Thioalkalispiraceae bacterium
CCATGCTTGCGCGTAAACCACCTAACATTTGGTTTATGATCGAACTGATTGGCCCTTTAAAAGGGATTCTACCTTCAATTCCTTCTGGCACTAGTTTATCAGCGTCACTACTTTCTTGAAAATAACGATCACTAGAGCCATTTTTATTTGCCATCGCACCGATTGAACCCATGCCACGATACGATTTATAAGAACGACCTTGATATAACTCCACTTCACCAGGTGCTTCTTCAGTTCCAGCTAACATACTACCAACCATGATACAGTCCGCTCCAGCCACGATAGCTTTTGCCATATCTCCGGAGTAACGAATACCACCATCACCAATAACCGGTATACCTGAGCCCTTCAATGCTTCAGCAACATTTGCAATCGCCGTTATTTGAGGCACACCAACACCTGCAACTATTCGAGTTGTACAAATCGAACCCGGACCAATACCAACCTTAACCGCATCCACACCAGCATCCTTTAGTGCAATTGCAGCAGCAGCAGTTGCGATATTGCCGCCAATAACCTGAACAGTTGGAAAATTCTTCTTAACCCAAGCAACACGGTCAATAACACCCTGCGAATGGCCATGAGCAGTATCAACCACGATAACATCCACACCAGCCGCAACTAATGCAGTAACACGCTCATCAGTACCTTCGCCAACACCCACTGCTGCACCAACCCGCAATTGCTCTAAATCATCTTTGCAAGCATTAGGAAACTCTGATGCTTTTTGAATATCTTTTACAGTAATTAAGCCGCGTAATTTAAAATTATCATTAACGACCAAAACTTTTTCAATACGATTTTCGTGTAATAACTTACGAATTTCACCACGACTTGTCCCCTCTTTTACCGTGATCAGACGGTCTTTAGGTGTCATGATGTTCATAACGGGCTCATCAAGTCGAAGCTCAAAACGCAAATCTCTGCTCGTTACAATACCGACCAAATCTTCCCCTTCAACAACTGGTACGCCTGAAATATTGTGTTTTTGGGTAAGTCTCACGACTTCACTAATACTTGTATTAGGAGATACTGTTATAGGGTCCTTAATCACGCCACTTTCGAATTTTTTAACCTTTCTTATCTCTTTGGCTTGTTCTTCGACAGTCATATTTTTGTGGATAATGCCCATTCCCCCCTCTTGAGCCAATGCAATAGCAAGTCTGGATTCGGTAACCGTATCCATCGCCGCAGATAATATTGGAATATTGAGAGATATCGCTTTTGTCAGCCGCGTATCTAATGTAACGTCTTTAGGTAAAACGCAGGAGTGGGCCGGTAATAGTAAAACATCATCAAAAGTAAGGGCATCCTCAATAATTCGTAGCATTTTGTATAATCCTTAGAGGTTAAACCGTTAATTATAATATTTATTATAGCTACCGACAATGGTGGATTAGCTTGATTATTATCCAAAATAAATTGATTAAATGATTGCTAATTATTAACCAAAATGCGCATAATGGAATCAATAGCAATAAATATTCGATTTAATCATAATTGCTACTAAGCTTAACTATAAATAAGTAGATCCAGCGATTTTCAAGGTTTTGCAAATAAATATAAAATAGATGTTTTTGGAGGAAAAAATGAAAAAATTAGCTTTACTCGTTGCAGCAATAGCATTAACACTGTCGGCATGTGGTACATCACCTGAAACAGCATATACAACAAATGATGCTTCTGCCTCAATATCTGCAGCAGAAACTGCCAATAAACAAGCTAAAAAAGTCAATTATGAATGGCGTGATACTGGCAAAATTATCAAAAAAGCACAAAAAGCACAAAAAGATGGTAATTTTAGTATGGCAGTAAAATTAGCAGACAAAGCAAAACGACAAGCACAACAAGCTTATAAACAATATTTAGAACAAAGAAATGCCAAGCCTAGCTTAGGTTAATATTCACTTTGTAATAAAAAAAGGTCGGTTAACCGGCCTTTTTTTTTGCTTCTTATAAATTCGTTTAAAATATAATGTTTTAATTACTGCAAAATATTCCCTACTTCCCCATAATTTCTAACTATAAATTCGGACAAACATTTGGACAATAACTTTAGAGATATATATTCAATATCAAGACTGACCAGAGAAGTACGTACCGTTCTTGAGTCTGGCTTTCCGTTATTATGGATTGAAGGTGAAATATCGAACCTTGCCATTCCAGCATCAGGTCACTGGTACTTCACATTAAAAGATCAAGCAACTCAAATACGTTGCGCAATGTTTCGCAATAAAAATAAATTACTTAGAGTCAACCCTAAAAATGGCAAAAAAATAATAATACGAGCCCGTATTAGTTTTTATGAAGCACGTGGAGAATTCCAATGTATTGTTGAACACATGGAAGATGCCGGTGAAGGTTTACTGCAACAGCAATTTGATGATTTAAAAAATAAGTTAAACAATGAAGGTTTATTTGATATCCAACACAAAGTCACCATTCCTGAATTAAGTACCTGCATTGGTGTTATTACCTCGCCTACTGGCGCAGCCATCCATGATATTTTAACAACACTGAAAAGACGTTATCCAGTCCTAAAAATTATTATTTATCCGGTTCTAGTTCAAGGGCTTAATGCTGCAACCCAAATTGCAACAGCTCTAAAAACTGCACAACAACGAAAAGAGTGTGACTGTTTAATACTTGCGCGTGGTGGAGGCTCCTTAGAAGATTTATGGTCATTCAATGAAGAAATAGTCGCACGGGCAATATTTAATAGTAAAATTCCAATTGTAACTGGAGTTGGGCATGAGGTTGATGTCACCATAGCCGATTACGTAGCAGACTATAGAGCACCAACCCCAACAGCCGCCGCTGAATTTGTAAGTCCAGATCAAAACTTAATACACGATAACTTAAAAAATACACTAGTACGCTTAAACCGCTCAATAACTCAATCCATTAATCAAAAAAATGAAAAAATTAAATTATTTTATTCTCAATTAAAGCACCCTGGACATTATTTACAAAATATTGCACAACGCATAGATGAATTAAACTTAAGATTAATTAACACCAATGCACAAAGCATGAGCTTCTATCAGAATCAATTAACTCAACTCAATATTCGTGTAAATAACCATACTCCTTCAAAAAAACTATTACAGCTCAAAACGCGTCAACACTATTTAACGACACGATTAAAATCGACCTGGAAAAACTTAATTTTACAAAAAAAACATCAATCTGCGTTATTAGCTCGCACATTAAATAGCGTTAGTCCTCTGTCTACTTTGAACAGAGGATATGCTATTGTTAAAGCCACAGATACAAATAAAATCATTCGAAGTTATAATGAAGTCCAAAAAAATACACAAATTAATATTACTCTAAGCGAAGGCGAACTCACTTGTCATGTTAAAGAATCAAGAAAAAATTAGACTAATTGGTCTATTTATTTTAGTACTAACACAAAATTGTTATGCATCAGAAGAAAATAATAACAATACCATTAAATTCCCAATTCACAATCCTGTACCGGGAGGTATTGCGGTTATCGATTTAAATTTAAAATCAGCTAACGTTAACAAACCTACCGTTAAATATAAAAATAAAAAAATAATGGTCCGCCAAAATGGTTCAAAATGGCAAGCAATTATTGGTCTATCACTAAAAACAAAACCTGGAAAACATAAATTCAATGTTATTTCATCTAAAGGAGAATCTCACACTCAGTCATTTATTACCAAAAATAAAGATTATCGAAAACAGTACATCACCTTAAAAAATAAAGGCATGGTTTCATTAAGCCCCCAAAATTTAAAAAGAGCTTTAGCAGACAAAAAAATATCTCAAAAAGCTTTTAAGAATTGGCTTGATAAAAATAACGTCAAACTAAATTTCATGATGCCAGTTGATGGCATTGTGAGTAGTCGGTTTGGACTAAAACGTTTTTTTAATAATAAACCGCGAAAACCGCACAGTGGCATTGATATAGCCGCTCCAACCGGTACCATTATAAAATCACCATCAGATGGAATAGTCATAGCAACTGGCAATTTTTATTTTAATGGAAACGTTGTATTTGTTGACCATGGACAAGGACTTATTTCCATGTTTTGCCACATGAATAAAATCACTGTTAGCAAAAATCAAAAATTAAAAAGAGCAGATAAAATTGGTGAGGTCGGTGAAACAGGTCGAGTAACTGGTGCACATTTACATTTTAGTGTCAGTCTTAATAATACACGAATTGATCCGGAGTTATTACTGCCACCAATTCCTGGTTTAAATGACAAAAAATAATATATTATCGTCTAATCTTTCTAGAATGTTCTTTATTGATGCGTCCCTGTTTATCAACTGTTCGATCAAACTTAACTTTACGTTTACTTTGATATGGATTAGATGATGATTTTAACTGCAACCGAATAGGTGTGCCCTGTAACTTCAAGTGTTTTCTAAAACCATTGATTAAATAACGCTGATAACTTTTGGGTAAAGAATCGGTTTTATTGCCATGAATTACGATTATAGGAGGGTTAGTACCACCCTGATGAGCGTAACGTAATTTAATTCGATGTCCCTTCACAACTGGCGGCTGGTGCGATGAAACCAAGTCTAGCAATAATCGAGTTAACCTTGGAGTCGATATATTCTTAAATGCAGCTTCATTGGCCTGATTAATAGATTTAAATAAATCACCAACGCCAGTTCCATGTAAAGCAGAAATAAAATGCAATTTCGCAAAATCAATAAATGGAATTTTTAAACTTAATTCTCGTTTAATTTTCTCACGTTGATATGGCTCAAGACCATCCCATTTATTCACGGCAAGAACCAATGCTCGACCAGCATCTAATATAAAACCTAAAATTGTCGCATCTTGATCAGCAATGGATTCTTGTGCATCCAATATCATCAATACGACATTTGAATCATCAATAGCTTGAAGTGTTTTAATGATACTAAATTTTTCAATTGCTTCTTTAACACTTCTTTTTCGGCGGACACCTGCAGTATCAATAAAAGTATATTTAATGCCATTTTTTTCAAATGGAATATAGGTGCTATCACGTGTTGTACCGGGCATATCATAAATAACTACGCGCTCTTCACCCAAAACACGATTAACCAAGGTTGATTTACCGACATTAGGACGTCCTATAACGGCAATTTTAATCCCATCAATTTTAGTTTCTTCATCATCGTCATCAGTATTTAATGTTAATAACACCGATGTCATTAATACTGAAATTCCGCGTCCGTGCGAGGCTGTAATAGGATAAATAGCATCAACACCAAGAGCATAAAATTCAGCTGATACACTATCAGCATCCTTACCATCAATTTTATTCACTACAACAAAGAATGACTTACCAATTTTTCGTAATTTATTCGCAATTTTTTGATCATCGACGGTCAAACCGTCATTAGCGTCAACTAGAAATAATATCGTATCAGCCTGATCAACTGCCAACCACGACTGTTTTGCCATCAATAAATCTATATTTTTTTCTTCGCCGGATACGCCGCCTGTATCAATTATAATAAATGACTTTTTATCAAATTCAGCTTCACCAAATTTTCGATCACGTGTAACACCAGGCATGTCAGCAACAAGTGCATCTCGACTTTTAGTTAGACGATTAAATAATGTAGACTTACCAACATTGGGTCTACCAACAATAGCTATAACGGGTTTCATGGCGTTTTACAGTACCAGTAAATTACTCAGAAGTGTAAGCATGAATATCACCATAGCGATTAACAGCATACATAGTATTTTCAAAAATGACGGGAACAGATAATATATTATAAACCTTAGAAATATGAGTATCGAAATAATTATCCAAATCATCGGCATGATTATCTGCAGTAACTAGCTCACCGATTCGAGCCCGTGATAACATTTTACCATCACTACGAGACATCCAATGTAAATAACCATTAAAATCACCAACTACTAATTGATCATTAAGTAATGCAGGGCCAGAAATATTGCGACGTAACAATGCATCTTGTTTCCACAATGTAGCTCCATTTTTACGATCCAAAGCCCAAATTCGACTATCTGCTGCTGCAACATAGACACGAAAAGCATCGACCTTAATATTATTATAGACTGACAAATCGCGAGTCCAAACAATTTTACCCGTACTTAATTCAACTGCTGCTAACCTACCTTGGAATGTTGCAACATAAACAAGATCTTCTTTTACTACGGGTTTAATATTGATATCAATAATTCGTTCAATTTCAGTACTGCCACTTGGTAATGCAATCGTTGTATCCCAAATTACTCGACCCGTGTCTAATGTTAATGCAATTAATTTACCATTATCAAAACCACTCAGTACCATACCATTAGTAATAACTGGCGATGACGAACCGCGTAAGGTTAATACTGGAACTGTTCGATTGTACAACCAACGTTTCTCACCATTCGATACATCTAAACCATACAAATAACCATCAACGGTACTGATAATCAAAATACCGTCTGACACAGCAGCATGAGATAACACCTCACTTGAAAACTGCTTACGCCAGATTATTTTGCCATTATCAAGTTGGGCCATAATTAATTCGCCCTGGCTTGTTCCGAAAATTATACTGTTTTTATAAATTATAAATTGATTTGATATAGGTAAATTAAATTCAAATTGTGAGATTATTTCTCCAGTATCACGATTTACGGTGGACAATTTTCCTTCATAATCCAAGTATATAATCGAATTACCAACTACTGCAGGTCGAATTTTTAAATAATTTTCACCAACACCTTCACCGACACGTTGCGTCCAAAGTAGTTTAACTTTAACTTGGTTTGTTAAGCTAGCTAATGCTACAGGTGGTAGCACCGGTGACGGTGATGAAGTACACGCAGTAACTAAAACCGCGATACAAAGTAAAACAATATTACGTATTATCATGACTTTTCGGTATTAACCTGACTTGTAACCACGATGTCATGTAATTTCATTTCTATAAATTCACGCTTTTCTTTATTTTTAATATTTGAAGCAAGTGCCGACTTATAAGCTTCTTGTGCCAATGAAAACTCTTTCTTAACGGCATAGACATCACCACGTAACTCACTATAATCCGATTGAAAACTAGTACTTTGTTGGTCTTTAACCAATTTTAACGCTTCAGCTATTTTGTTTTCATTAATGAATAATCGAGCAAGGCGAATTCTAGCGACATGCTTTATCCCATCATCCTTACTATTAGATAAAACCCAGTCAAGTTTTTTGATTGCTTCATCGTATTTTTTATCTTCGATTAATTTCTTCGCCATCACCAGCGATGCAAGCGGTGCATATGGAGTCTTTGCATATTCAAGTACTAACTCAGTACCATTCGCAAAAAATTCATCAGTCTTACCACCAGTGTTATTATCAAGCATTACTTGGTACAGACTAGAAGCAGATTGCCCCTGTGTTGCTTGATAATCGTTCCATTGATTAAAGCCAACAATAGCAGCTACACCAACTACCAAACCACCAATTACTGACTTGCCGTTTTCTTTCCACCACTTTTTTAAAGCTTCAAGTGTTTCTTCATCCGTTTCGTAATTCACGCTAAAACCTCTATAGTTCTATCTAAGTATTAGGGACATATGCTCTAACTAACGCCCATTAATTTGTTATTTAAAAAATCACATATTTCATCAAGTTTTACTGTTTGCTGAGGATTATCTTCACGCAAATACTTGATGGTCACTTCATTATTTAAAATCTCATTATCACCAATAATTAAAGCCATCACAGCACCACTTCTATCGGCTTTCTTCATTTGGCTCTTAAAACTACCACCACCACAGTGCATTTGGAGGCGTAAATTTGGAACTGAATCTCGTAATTTTTCAGATAACATAATACCTGATTTTTCAGCTGATTCCCCTGCCAAAATCATATAAATTTCGGGTAAAAACCTCGATTTTGGGATAATTTCATCCGAAATGAGTTCAATTAAGCGTTCTAAGCCCATAGCAAAACCAACAGCGGGTGTTTCCTTGCCTCCAATCTGAGTGACCAAACCATCATATCGTCCACCAGCACAAATGGTTCCCTGAGCACCCAGCTTATCAGTAACCCACTCAAATACCGTTTTAGTATAATAGTCGAGCCCCCGAACCAAACGTGTATTGATCCTATAAGCTATATTCAACGAATCTAGGTAGCCACATAAGGACTCAAAATGGGCTTTTGAATCATCACCCAGATAATCATTGAGTTTAGGGGCAGATTCAATGAGTTGCTGTAGAGCCGGATTCTTACTATCCAAAATACGCATTGGATTAGTCAACAATCGACGTTGGCTATCTTCATCGAGCTGTTCACTATGTTGGCTAAAGTATTCAACTAATATTTCGCGATATTGAGCCCGAGACTCAGACGTGCCTAAACTGTTAATCTCAAGTGATACATCCTTATCGATACCTAATTTTTTCCATAACTTATCAGTAATGGAAATTAATTCTGCATCAATGTCCGGTCCTGACATTCCAAAAGTTTCAACGCCAAATTGAAAGAACTGACGGTACCGGCCTTTTTGTGGTCGTTCATGCCTAAACATTGGACCGAGATACCATAAACGTTGTTGTTGGTTATGTATCAAACCATTCTCAATACAGGCTCGCACACAACTTGCAGTGCCCTCTGGACGTAATGTCAGGCTATCACCATTTCGATCTTCAAAGGTGTACATTTCTTTTTCAACAATATCGGTAACTTCACCAATTGATCGTTTAAACAAATCAGTTTTTTCAACAATTGGCATACGAATTTCTTGATATCCATATGATGCAATTAATTGTTTAAATATATTTTCAACGAATTGCCATTTATACGATATTTCAGGAACGAGATCATTCATTCCGCGAATAGCATTAATTATTTTGGGCACTATGCTCTTCCTAATGTAAATTTTAATTTTTAATTGATTACAAAATGTGAAATTTGTTTTTTATTGTAGTTTGACTGTTTAAAATCATTACCATTAACTTGTATTTTTACCGCTCGTGAATCACCAAGTGTGACAGTAAAAGGTAACTTACCACTAAAATTTAATTCCTCACCTGTTTTAACTAGACGTGAAATAAGTTTCTTTCCAGCCGCGTCCTTAATTTGAGTCCAAGAATCATGACTAAACTGTAATCGAATAGAGTCTAAATGGTTGTAAGTTAAATGCTCAGTAGACTTTGATTCCGATAACTTAATAATATTATCTGAATTTATCGTAACTGGATTTTTTGATGATGCTACATCCACCACAGTATCCGAATTTAATATTTTTTCATTTTCGACAGCAGTTTCTGCTACTTCTACCTTAGAAACTGAAGCAAAATCTATTTTTTTAAATATCCCAAACTGTACTTCTAATTGGTATAGTACAAAAACTATACTTATTAAAATAAATAAAGCCAATATTTTTTTGTAAGCTATTTTTTTTACAGGAACATTAAATTTCTCTAACGAATTTGAAACTTTAATATTTTTGATTGATTCAGTATTACTATCATATAAATTAAACGTCTCAAATTCGGACATTGCATTAAATATTTTTATGTAATTCCGAATATAACCTTTGATATAGGCCGGAGAAGGAACCTTACTATAGTCACCCGCTTCTAATGCCGTAATCATTGAAGAATCCAGATATAATTGACCTGCGACATCTTCAATGGAGTAACCACGCGACTTCCGTAGTTGTTGTAATTGTTTTCCTAATACAACAGCTTTGGATTCTTCACTTTCAACTCTTTCTTGTTGCACTTGTGCTTCAGGCATTGTTATAAACCATCTTTACCTTCTAGTTTATCCAATAAGATGGCTTCTTTTGAATCTGGAAACTTCACCCTTAAAATAGTCGAGTAACTTTCAACGACATCTTTATTTTTATATTTACGTTCGATCAATATACCTACCCACAAACTCTCAGGATTTTGTCTAGCTAGCGCTAAATAACGCATATAATATCTTTTTGCTGGCTTATATAAACCAGAATCAAAACTAATTTGTGTCATTCCAAGTAAAGATTTAGGCAAATTATGGTTTAGTTTTAAAGCATGACGAAAATGCTTTTCGGCAAGATGCATATTGCCTTTTTGTTGTTGGCATATCCCTAAATTTTCATAAACACCAACTTTATCAGAATAAAGTGGATCTTTTAAAACATCAGAAAATAAAACAACTGACTCAGAAAATTTACCCGTTGAGCATAAAAAAACACCATAGTTATTTTTTACTCTTGAGCTTTCGGGTGATAGTTCTAATGCTTTCTTATAGTGTTTATCAGCTTTATCATCGACCTTTAATATTTTTTGTAATTCAGCCATGTACAAATGTGCATTCGAATTTTCAGAATTTTGTTCTAATGCCTTTAATAATTTTTGATTTGAAGATTGGTATTTACCTTTTTTTAAATACGCTAAACCTAACTGCGAATTAATGTCTGATGCTTTAACTAAATCAATATTTGCACTTTCCGAAACTGTCATACAGCCAGAACTAAATGCGACGAGTAAAAATAAAAACAGGTAATTTTTTTTCATAGTTGAGCTCGATTATTATTTTTTTGGTTTTGTGTTCTTTTAGTTCGATCCAACACTTTTCCTGCAAGTTGACCACATGCCGCATCGATATCATCTCCACGTGTTTTTCTAGTCATCGTAACCAATCCTGCTTTCATTAAAATACCACTGAATTTTTCAATTGTTTCTTGAGAAGAACAAGTAAAATCTGTTTGTGGAAATGGGTTAAATGGTATTAAATTGACCTTCGATGGTATATCACGTAGTAGTTTTACCAACTCTCGTGCGTGGCTAGCTTGGTCATTGATGCCATCCAACATAACATATTCAAACGTAATCTTGCGTCTGGCTTCATCTTGAATGTAGCGTTTGCAAGATTCTAATAATACTTTTATTGGATATTTTTTATTAATGGGCACCAACTCATTGCGCAATGCGTCATTAGGCGCATGTAGGGATACAGCAAGACTCACATCACTGTCTTGTTTTAACCTGTCAAGAGCAGGAACAACACCAGAAGTACTTAATGTTATACGACGTTTTGATAAGCCATAAGCATTATCATCCATCATCAGCCCCATCGCCTTTATGACATTCTTATAGTTCAACAATGGTTCACCCATCCCCATTAAGACGATATTTGTTATTTTTCGTTCAGTTCGAGGTATGCATGACATCGCATGATTAGCTAACCAAATCTGCCCCATTATTTCAGCCACAGTTAAATTTCGATTAAAACCCTGCTGAGCTGTAGAACAAAATGTACAATCAAGAGCACAACCTACCTGCGACGATATACAAAGAGTGCCTCGATTTTTTTCTGGAATGTAAACCGTTTCAATGCAATTACCATTACCAACCGCTAATAACCATTTGATAGTGCCATCATTTGATTTTTGTTCTGAAGCAATTTTGGGGATGGAAATTACAGCAATATCGGCTAATTTAATCTTTAAAGCTTTACTTATGTTACTCATTAAAGAAAAATCACTAACACCAAATTGATAAATCCATTGTAACAATTGTTGTGCACGAAATTTTTTCTCACCTAAGTCAATAAAGAAAGCTTCAAGTTCACTCTCGGTATAATCAAGCAAGTTTACCTGCTGTTTTTTAATAACATTGACCATTTTAATTTCGCATTGTTGGTAGTAGGGCTTTTACAATATTCATTCCATCAAACATCCCATAACATATCCCATAACATATCCCAT
>CAYQUC010000051.1:11797-23619 GCA_964420605.1 uncultured Thioalkalispiraceae bacterium
ATCCCATAACATATCCCATAACATATCCCATTATATCAAGGAGTTAGTTTAATTATAGTATAACTTTTTCTAACTAAATTTTGGAGATATCAACACATTATAATGTGTTTCAGAGAAGAATTGTTCAATTTGCAATGATAGCATCATTGCACTAAACCGACCCAGAGGAACCGTTCGTCACAATCCGTTAACTATTTGATATTATTAAAGATTAATCTTTTTCTCTAATCCACGCTAATTGGATAGCCTCGAGAATTCGTTCACCACAATGTTCTGGAGCATCGTCAAACTCAGGCAATGCCAAAACCCATTCTCTAAGATCAGTAAAACGAACCTGAGTTGGATCCACATCAGGATGAGCTTCATCAAGCTCAATTGCGACATCTAATGAATCAATCCACTTTAATGACATACAGTTCTACCTTGTTATCGTATTAGTTAATGATTTTCTGAAACCATATTAATAGTGTATTTTGGTATCTCAATAACTAAATCTGTTTCACTGATTACTGTCTGACAGCTTAATCGAGAGTCAGGCTCTAATCCCCAAGCTTTATCGAGTAAATCATCTTCTAATTCTTCAATCTCATTTAAAGAATCCAAGCCTTCGCGAATATAGACGTGACAAGTAGTACAAGCACACGATTTTTCACAAGCATGTTCAATTTCAATACCTATTGATAAAGCGGCATCACAGATTGTAGTCTCAGATTTTGGATCAATTTCAATCACAGCACCTTCAGGGCATAATTCTTCGTGAGGTAAAAATATTAACTTTGTCATAATAATCCTAAATTCTTTTCCAATTATTCTGTATTTTATTCAAATTCATCTAATTTATGGCCAGACAACGCTTTATTGATATTTTTATCCATACGGCGAGATGCAAAATCACTTGTCACTTTGTCTAAGGCTGCAATCGAGTTCTTAACTTTACGAGTATCACTACCCTGTTTTGCTAATTTTAATTCATCTATTGAATTATTTATAATTGATAATTCACTTTTTGTTAATAATTCAGCACCATCTTCAGCTACTGCAGCAACAACAGCTTCAATAACACGTTCAGCTTCAACTTGTTGTTCACGCAACATCCGTTCAGTAACATCATCTTCCGCATGTGTAAGCGAGTCACGTAACATTTTTTCAACTTCAGAGTCTTTTAAACCATAAGAAGGTTTTACTTCTATGGCACTTTCAACACCCGTGGTTTCTTCTCGAGCAGATACCGACAATAAACCATCAGCATCAACCTGAAATGTTACTCTAATACGAGCGGCACCCGCTACCATAGGCGGAATACCGTGTAAGGTAAACTTCCCTAACGACCGACAATCCGATACTAAATCACGTTCACCTTGTAAAACATGAACAGACATTGCTGTTTGACCATCTTTAAACGTTGTAAAATCTTGCGCACGCGCTGTAGGAATAGCGGTATTACGTGGAATAACTTTTTCAACTAGCTCGCCCATGGTCTCCAATCCTAGTGACAATGGTGTAACATCAAGTAACAATAAATCATCTTCTGATTTATTGCCAACTAACACATCTGCTTGGATGGCCGCTCCAATTGCAACAACTTTATCAGGATCAATATCCACAAGTGGTTCAATTTTAAAAAATTCTTTAACATTATTTCGAACTTTAGGAACACGAGTTGATCCACCAACCATAATAATTTCGTTAATATCCTCAACACCCAAGCCAGCATCACGTAAAGCGCGCCGACAAGGTAATAATGTTTTTTTAACCAGAGGATCAATTATTTCATTAAACTGTTCACGATTAAGTTTACCGTGCCATTTTAATTGCTCATGATCGAGTTCAATCATCACAGCGTCAGAATCAGTTAACTTTTCTTTAACTTCACAGGCTTTTAATAATAAATAACGTGCACTAGATTGATCAATAGTGTTACTAACACCAGACTCAGCTATTAACCATTCAGCTAATACATGATCAATGTCATCACCACCTAATGCAGTGTCGCCTGCTGTTGCAAGTACCTCAAAAACACCTTTATTAAGCCTTAATATTGACACATCAAAAGTACCACCACCAAGATCATAAATAACAATGACACCATCTTCTTTTTTATCTAGGCCATAAGCAACTGCCGCCGCTGTCGGTTCATTCAATAAACGTAATACATTTAAACCCGCTATTTTTCCAGCATCTTTGGTAGCTTGTCGCTGAGCATCGTCAAAATAAGCCGGTACAGTAATGACCACACCATTTAAATCATCACCTAAAGATTGTTCAGCTCGTAGCTTTAGGTTTTTTAAAATTTCAGCAGATACTTCAATAGCACTAACCGCAACGCTAGCGGTCTTAATCCTAGGAACGGTACTATCTGTTTCTGTATCAAACGTATACGGTAAACTACCACCTAAAGCTTTAATGTCACTAGCGCTTCGTCCAATTAATCGCTTGACCGACGCAATTGTATTAACAGGATCAGAAACCAAGTGTTTTTTTGCTTCCATTCCTACAATTGGCGAATCATCTTTTCGATATTGCACGACAGAAGGTAGTAAATGAGTATCGTTATTATCAGCAAGCGTTTCAGCTTGACCACTACGAACCGTTGCAACCAATGAGTTGGTTGTACCAAGGTCAATACCAACCGCTAATCGGTGTTGATGTGGCGCTGTTGCTTCACCAGGTTCGCTAATTTGTAATAATGCCATTGCTTTTAGGATGTCTACTTTAAATTAATTGGATAACATGAACTAAAGGGAATTAACTAAATCTTCTTCAAGTTCTTCAGCTTCTTGCTGTAACTTTAAAAGAAATTTCATTTCCTGAACTATTTTTTTTGCCTTTAATAAATTTTGCTCAGATTGATCAACCAGCAAATTAGATAACTTACTTTGACTTTTTTTAACTCTTGAGCGTATATCAAACAACATTTTATCTAAACTTGATAAAGCATTTTGACTATCGCGCACTTCAGCAAGCGCTTCTCGCAACTCCATCTGCTCCATCAAGAATTCAGGATCTTGAATCGTTTCTCTTTCATCATCATATTGAATATTATTAATTTCTAAAAGATATTGCGCTCGAAGTATCGGTGACTTAAGGCAGCTGTATGCCTCATTAACGAATGTTGCTTTTTGAGCTGAAAGTACTTTTTCTCTAGCCGATGCGTTTGCAAAACGATCAGGATGAACAGCTTTTTGCAAATCACGATATATAGCAGATAGTTTTGTTAAATCAATTTCATAACTATTCGTAAAACCAAACAGTTCAAAATAGTTTTGAGATAATTCAGAACTCATAACTGTAAAACTAACTAAACGTTGAAGCTTTCGCCACAACCGCATTCATCTTTGACATTGGGATTATTAAACTTAAATCCTTCGTTCAAACCTTCTTTGCCATAATCAAGCTCGGTTCCATCAACATACACAAAACTTTTAGGATCAACAAATATTGTCACACCATTAGACTCAAAGACTTTATCTGACTCATCAGCTTCATCAACAAACTCGAGAACATAGGCCATTCCAGAACAGCCTGTTGTTTTAACAGCCAATCTTAAGCCTTTACCCTTGCCTCTGTTTTGTAAATAATCTTTTACATGTTCAGCTGCTGTTTCAGTTAAAGTAATTGGCATATACGTTGCTCGCTATTTTATAAATTTATTTCTTTTCTTTATAGTTTGATATTGCTGCTTTAATCGCATCTTCAGCTAACACCGAACAATGGATTTTTACTGGAGGTAATTCTAGTTCTTCAGCAATTTCAGTATTTTTAATCTGACCTGCTTCTTCTAATGTTTTACCTTTAACCCATTCAGTTAATAATGAGCTTGATGCTATCGCAGAACCACAACCATAAGTTTTAAATTTAGCATCTTCAATAATACCATCATCACTAACTTTAATTTGTAAGCGCATAACGTCACCACAAGCTGGAGCACCGACCATGCCAGTTCCAACATTAGCATCATCTTTATCCATGTTGCCAACATTGCGGGGGTTTTCATAATGTTCAATAACTTTTTCGCTATATGCCATGATTGTATTCCTCTTTAATTCATTCTAAAACTAAAATCTATTAAAAAACTAATTTACTATAAAACGATACTGATTAAATCCGTGTAACGCTAATGTGCAGCCCATTCAATTGATTCAAGATCAATCCCATCCTTAAACATTTCCCATAATGGCGATAACTCGCGCAACTTAGAAATGTTTTTATGAATAAGTTCACTAGTGTAATCAATTTCTTCTTCTGTCGTAAAACGACCAATAGTGAATCGAATTGAACTATGTGCTAGTTCATCATTTCGACCTAAGGCGCGTAAAACATAAGATGGTTCTAAACTTGCAGAAGTACAGGCAGAACCTGATGAAACAGCAAGTTCTTTTAACGCCATAATAAGTGATTCGCCTTCGACATAATTAAAGCTCACATTTAAATTATGTGGCACTCGATGCTCTTCATCACCGTTTAAATAAATTTCTTCAATATCTTTAAAACTAGTGTATAAACGATCACGTAACATACGAATTCGTTCATTTTCGGTTGCCATTTCTTCTTTTGCAATTCGGAAGGCTTCGCCCATTCCAACAATTTGATGTGTTGGTAATGTTCCTGAACGCATACCACGTTCATGTCCACCACCGTGCATCTGAGCTTCTAGACGTACTCGAGGCTTACGTCGTACATATAATGCCCCAATACCTTTAGGTCCGTATACTTTATGAGATGCTAACGACATTAAATCAACATTTAATTGATCCATGTCAATTGCAGTTTTACCCGGACTTTGAGCGGCATCAACATGAAATACAATTTTTCGTTCACGGGTAATATCACCAATTGCTTTAATATCTTGAATCACACCAATTTCATTATTAACGTGCATTATTGATACTAAAATCGTGTCCTCACGGATGGCCGCTTTAAATTTTTCTATATCGATTAAACCGTTTGTCTCGGGGGTTAAATAAGTGACTTCAAAACCTTCTCGTTCCAATTGACGACAAGGATCTAAAACGGCTTTATGTTCGGTTTTACAGGTTATGATGTGCTTACCTTTCTTTTGATAAAAATGAGCAGCACCTTTAATTGCTAAATTATCAGATTCAGTTGCCCCCGAGGTCCAGATAATTTCTTTAGGATTGGCATTAATCAAAGCCGCAACATGCACCCGCGCTGTTTCAACAGCTTGTTCTGCATTCCAACCAAATTCATGAGAACGTGACGCTGGGTTACCAAAATTACCGTCTAGGGTAAGGTATTCACACATTAATTTTGCTACACGCGGATCAACAGGGGTTGTTGCCGAGTAATCTAGGTAAATCGGTGTCTTCATTTAAAACTCCAAACGGACATGAACCTAATATCAACGAATCTGAAATATTAGATAAATGATAAAAAATGGGTCAACAAACTAATGTTGTAAAATTATAACATGATAAGTGTTATGCAAATATTTAAATCACATCTTCAATCGTAGCTGAAGGTAAAGGCGCAGCTTCTGGGTTTTGAACTAAATTGGTGTATTTATCCCCTTTTCGATCAACTAAATGCCCCAAGCTAATACCACTCAAAAATTGAAATATTTGTTCGCTTAAGTCAGTCCACAAGTCATGAGTTAGGCATTGGGTTTCACCATAGCAATTCGATAGGCCACCGCATTTTGTTGCATCAACTTTCTCATCAACAGCAGAAATTACCTCAGCAATAGCTATCTCATGTGCAATACGACTTAAACGATAACCACCACCGGGACCTCGTGTACTATCAACGAGTTCTTTTTTACGTAATTTAGAAAACAATTGTTCCAGATAGGATAAAGAAATACCTTGTCGTTGAGATATATCAGATAAAGTAATCGGACCATCGTCATAGTGCAGTGCAAGATCGAGCATTGCAGTTACAGCATATCGACCTTTAGTTGTTAATCTCATAATTCCACCTACATAAATATGTAATTTACGATCAATCAGACAGAGTAACCATCAATCGTAGAAAGTATCGTAATATAAGTATTTTACGACTTACTAACATAACAAACTTGAGTAAATTAGTCCAGTATTGATAAATCAATACTGGACGATTACCTAGCAATTTAGTCAAGTACTCTATCGCTTGAGCTTAGCAAAGGCTTAACATTTTAGTCAAGTATTTTCGAGTTAAAATGCCATTTAGAAGCCTAATTTTTTTAATTACTTTATAGGTTTTCTGTGGTTTTCTGAGATGGTTTTTTTTGAGAGTTTTCCTCTGAATTATCCAGTGGGTTGACCTTACAATCGATTAATTTAAGCAGTAACTCTTCGTCAATTTCAGCGCCGAGTATTTTAATCGCTTCACACATTGATTTCATTTGATTATCCATTGCCTCAATATGATCTAACATTGAGTTAAAAGCATGAGCCACTGGATCAGGCATATCTTTAGTCGAACCGTAAGCATCAAAACCAATTTTTTTCGCAAATTGAGTACGCTTATCGTCTTCCTGAGGGCGTTTCTGCACGACTCGACCCGGAATACCAACTACCGTGGCACCCTCGGGTACTTCACTAACCACCACGGCATTAGAGCCTATTCGTGCTCCAGCACCAATGAGTATCGGGCCTAATACTTTAGCACCCGCCCCAACCACAACATTGTCAGCTAAAGTCGGATGTCGCTTGCCTTTTTGCCAGCTAGTGCCACCAAGTGTGACACCATGATACAACGTTACGTCATCACCAATTTGCGCTGTTTCACCAATGACAACCCCCATGCCATGATCGATAAAAAAACGCCGTCCAATTAATGCTCCTGGATGTATCTCGATGCCAGTCAACCATCGCGATGTTGTTGAAACCTGCCTACCGAGCCATTTAAAATTAGCATTCCATAACCAATGCGCAAAACGGTGCATGGTGATTGCGTGTATTCCTGGATAGTTTGTTAACACTTCAAGTGTTGTTCGTGCAGCAGGATCACGATCAAATACGCACTGGATATCTTCTTTTAATCTATTAAACATCGTTAACTCATTTAGCTACTTATTATTCACTACTCTGTCATTTTTTATATTTAGACTGGGCGGCACTAAGAATACCACGTAAAATATTTAATTCCATTTTATCTACACCAGAACGATTAAATAACCTTCTAATTCGACGCATTAATTGTTTTGGGTTATCTGGTTTTAAGAAATCAAGCTCCGTTAATGCTATTTCAAAATGCTCAAACAAACGTTCCATATCATCATTTGATGCTAATGGAAACTCGGCTGCCACAGCTTCAACGGGTAACTCTAAATAAGCTTGCATGTGTATTTCATAGCACAATACTTGAATAGCAGCAGCAATATTTAACGAACTGTACTGATCATTTGCCGGAATATTAACGAGAAAATTACAGCGTTCTAATTCTTCATTAGTCAGACCGCTATTTTCTCGACCAAATACCATTGCTAGTTTGTTCGTTTCGGGGCGTTTTGCCAATGACCACATTTTGTCAGCCATTTCACGCGGGTTAAGCAACGGCCAAGGAATTTCCCTTAACCGAGCACTTGCACCAACCACAAACTCACAGCCAACCAAGGCTTCCTCCAAGGTATCGACAACCACCGCGTTATTCAGTATATCAAGCGCACTAGCCGCTCTTGCCCGGGCTTTCACGTCAGGGAAAGATCGTGGCGCAACCAGATATAAGTCCGTTATATTCATATTTTTCATTGCTCGTGCAGCCGCACCGATATTGCCAGGATGGCTAGTATTAACCATTACTACACGAAATTTGTTATACATATCCAAGATTTATTACGCCACACAGAAATTAAAAATCCATTTTAACTAAATTATTGGACTAATTTGAAATTAAATTTTAATATTTTCAATTAAGCCAACATAATATCAAAATCAAACGTGTACCAAATAATAAAGACTGGTAAAATACTGCAACTCCGGAGTTAAACTCCACGCTCTTTCACATTGAACTTACTCACATACAGGTCTTTATATGCACCCTTTATTAAATATTGCCATCCGTGCTGCGCGTAGCGCAGGAGAAATTATTATCCGCTCAGTGGATAGAATTGACCAACTCACCATTGTAAATAAAGGCTCTAATGATTTTGTGAGTGAAATCGATAGAAAAGCAGAAGCAGAAATAATAGAAACAATACATAAAGCCTATCCCGAACACGGAATTCTAGCTGAGGAAAGTGGCGTAATAGAAGGCAATGAATTCACCTGGATTATTGATCCACTGGATGGCACCACCAATTTTCTGCACGGCTTTCCACAATTTGCAGTGTCAATTGCAGTCAAAAACAAAGATCGAATCGAACATGCCGTGGTCTATGATCCAATGCGTGACGAATTATTTACAGCATCACGCGGTGATGGCGCACAACTCAATAACAAACGTATTCGAGTCACTTCGCGCCTAAGATTAAATGGTGCCTTACTCGGTACAGGTTTCCCGTATTCGGACCTGAAGTATCTTAATCCTTATATGGGTATGTTAAAAAGTTTCATTACAAAAACAGCCGGTATTCGGCGACCGGGATCCGCAGCACTCGATCTTGCTTATGTTGCAGCAGGCCGAATTGATGGCTTTTGGGAATTAGACTTAAAAACGTGGGACATTGCAGCCGGAGCATTATTAGTCCAAGAAGCCGGTGGTCTCGTGGGTGATTTAACCGGAGACAATAATTACTTAAATTCTGGACATATCGTCTGTGCTAACCCAAAGCTATTTAAAGCCTTGCTACAAGAAATACGGCCGCATTTAACAGAAGAATTAATGCAATAAACTAACTGCTCATTTTTCATTAAATTAATAATTAATTACCCCATTTAACTCAAGAAAAACCACTGGTGACCGAAGTTTAGTTTAGACAACTAAACATCGAGTCATTAATGGCACCCTCTATTACATTTTCTGAATTAACAAACAGCAAAAGATTAGAAATTAAAATGATAAATATATTATCATTTTATGAAGGCATCGCTATTGCTGTCGCACTGCAAATGAAAACCTGTCATTTTGAAATTATTGCCATTGAACAAGAAACACAAAAATGGCCATCAAAACCAAGCTCAAATGAGGCTAAATATGGCCAAATTCTAAATTCCATGAATTTTAGTGAACTAGCGCACAGAACTACTGACATTGTTGACTACTTAATTGAGCGTGAGCAACGTCAATCGTCATAAGTAACTGTAAGGTACTGATTTACATAATACTATTTTCAAACAGAATAATTGACCTTGAGTCTAATTCATGTAAACTCAAGTAAAGTCTACTGACCTATCAAATTCAACATTTTTGCATTGAATTGCGAATCGAATATGGAGTGAAGATTTAGATGTTAAGAAGTTTATGGATAATCATTGCACCACCATTATCGGTCTGCCGATATGGTTGTAATAGCTGCTGCGTTGCCCCTATTAGTGTATTTTGGCTAGCGGGTCTAATTGCTATCGCATACGGTTTCATTGGTGGTCCAGCCAATTTACCCTCCATGAGTTTGATAACAGAAACCTTAGGCGTATTGTTATGGCTTATTTCCGCAGTTTGGTCTGGAATAACAATTTACGCCATTAATCACGACAGCAACTCCCCTGAATGTAAGGGCAATTCATCCAGCGTCTGTAAAATAGTACGCAAACCCCGACCTGACGAATCGAATCCATTAGATGAAGTCGCAAAATTTAATGATGTAAGTTAAACCGTTAAACCCACTACCTAATCAAATTGCTTTCTGACGCTATTGCTTATTAGCGAATCACTGTTTATCTTACACTTTAAGTCAATGACTAAATACAACGTTGTCCTGAATTCAGCTTCTGTTCAGTATTGCTGTTCTATTATCCGTATTAGAAACTTCATAATGTCGACGTTAATACACACAGGAGTAGATATCATGCCAAACAGTAACAAAATGCTAAGTTTCATTACCCTGTTGGCAATGTCAGCAAGCGTATCAAGTGCTTATGCTCAACACGATGAACAAAATTATAAAATAAAAAACAATTTTTTCTACGCAACTGCCAAGGTGGTCAATATTGAACCCATTATAAAAACCGTTCAAGTTTCAATTCCAAAAAAAGAATGCTGGGAAGAGGAAATTACAACGCCGGTTTACACTCAACGACATAATGAACATGGCACTGCGTTATTTGGAGGCATTGTCGGCGGTATTGTTGGTAATCAATTTGGTCGAGGTGACGGAAAAACAGCTGCCACAGTTGTAGGTTCAATCATCGGTGCAGCAGTTGGAAATGATGTTGCTCAACAGAAACATGTTGTCACTCGTTCAGAACGAGTTGATGTAGAACGTCATTGTCGAGTAACACAAACATCACATTCAGAACAACAAACAGAAGGATTTTGGGTTACTTATCGTTATAAAGGTAAAATGTTTACCTCTCGAATGGAACAAGAGCCCGGTAAACATTTAAAAGTACGAGTTCAAGTTAGCGCAGTTTTAAATTAAAGAAAACCAGAACAAAAAATAAATCTATTGGATCCGACTAATAAGTACATCGCCTTCTCGCAACAATTAGGAGAAGGCTTTTTAATTTTATGGAACTATATTTTCATGATTTTCTTGATCAGCACCTTCTTTAGCAACTTCCATTAAATTTTCTCTTGTAATACCTAATGCAATAACAGTTGAACTTGCAACATAAATGGAAGAATAAGTACCGATCACAACACCAACAATTAATGCCGTTGCAAAGGCATGAATTAACTCTCCACCAAGGAAGAACATGGCAATTAACACTAACAAGGTTGTTAATGAAGTCATGATTGTTCGAGATAAAGTTTGATTTAATGAGATATTAAAAACCTCAATCGAACTGCCTTTACGAATGATGCGAAAGTTCTCACGGATTCGATCAAATACCACAATAGTATCATTCAATGAGTAACCGATAACCGCCAGTACTGCAGCGAGTACGGTTAAATCAAAGTTAAGTTGTAATACCGAAAAGAAACCTAAGGTAATAATAACATCGTGAATCAAAGCGGCTACTGCACCAAAAGCAAATTTATATTCAAAACGAATTAGCACGTAAATTAAGATACACGCAAGTGCAATGAGCATAGCCAAACCACCATCATCACGCAACTCATCACCCACTTGAGCTCCAACACATTCTTGACGACGCATTTTGACAGTTGAATCAGCCGTTTTTAAAACATCTAAGACTTTGTCTCCCAATGTTTTTGAGTCAACAGGCGAATCTGTTGAGGCTTTCTGATTGTTATTTTTAGAATCACAACCTTTCACAGAGGCACTATCATCAATTGGAATTCGTACAACAACATCTTTTGTCGAACCAAAATGTTGAGCAATAGCGCTACCGTAACCACCTTTTTTTAATACGTCACGTACCAGATTTAAATCGGCAGATTCGGTATAACTAACTTCAATTAACGTCCCACCGGTAAAATCCAAACCAAAATTTAATCCCCGAGTCGTAATGGACGCTAATGAGGTAATGATTAAAAGAGCAGAAAAAATGACAGCAATTTTTCGCTGTCCCATAAAGTTAAATTCTGATTGTTTTTTAAATATTTGCATATTTATATTTCCTGTAAAAATCGACTATTGATTAAATAGCCGATTACAAAACTAAATTGATAATGATTTAATTCGCTTGCCCGCAACAAATAAATTAACGATTGCACGCGTTCCCATAATTGCAGTAAACATCGAGGTAATAATACCTATCGATAATGTTATCGCAAAACCCTTAATCGAACCCGTACCAAATACAAATAACACCACGGCTGCAATCAACGTCGTAATATTGGCATCAGCGATGGTTGTCATTGCTTTTGCATAACCG